>JAITQP010000110.1 GCA_031288885.1 Prevotellaceae bacterium
GCACCGATTTTTTGAGCCACGTGAGCAGCAGCTCCTCTTTTTCTTCGTCGCTCAGCTGCCATGTGAGGTCTTGCTGCCGGAGCTTTTGCGCCAGCTGCCGCAGCACAATGGCGGCGCACACCGACAGGTTGAGGCTTTCCACAAAGCCGTACATGGGCACCGTTATGAGCTCGTCGGCGGCGCTCAACGCCGCGTCGGAAAGCCCCGTGTATTCAGCGCCGAACATTAGCGCAACTTTGCCCTTTCTCAGGTCGAGGTCGTCGAGCAGCGTGGCGCCCTTGCGCGGCGTGGTTGCCACCAGCCGGTAGCCGCCTTGGCGCAGGCGCGCCAAAGCCGCCGCTAAGGGTTGCCCGTGCTGCCGCCCGTACTTATGCAGGGTGAGCCACTTGTCGCTGCCCATGGCAACGTCGCGGAGCGGCACAAAGCGGTTGCGCTGCTCCACAACGTGCACGTCCTGCACGCCAAAGGCGTCGCACGAGCGCAGCACGGCGCTTGCATTTTGGGGCTGGAAGATATCCTCGAGGCATATCGTGATGTAGCGCGTGCGCTCGGCCAGCGCGCGCTGAAGCTGCTCCACGCGGGCTTCGGTGGCGCACGCCGAAAGGGTGGCAATGGCTTGACGGAGGGCGGTCATGGCTTGGAAGCGTGCAACAAAAAAGGGAAACCTTTCGATTCCCCTGTTTTGGCAAAAGATTATTCTTTGCTTTTAGAAAGAAAGATCGCTACCAGCTTTGAATTTGGCAACTTTCTTGGCCTTAATCTTGATAGGCTCGCCCGTGCGTGGGTTGCGACCCGTGCGCGCGCTGCGTTGCGAAACGCTAAAAGTACCAAAGCCAACAAGAGCAATCTTGTCGCCTTTCTTCAGAGATTTTGCAACAACCTCAGTAAAAGCATCCAATGCACGTTTTGCATCGGCTTTTGTTAAACCTGCTTTGCCAGCAATAGCATCAACCAATTGAGCTTTGTTCATGATATTTGTTTTTAGAAATTAAAAAAATATGATTTAAGAACTCGCGTATAAAAACGCCCACAAAAATACGTGCATTTACCTAAACTTCCAAACTTTTTCGCCGTTTTTTTTGAGTATTTTCGTCATTTTTAGGACGTTTTACCCTTTTTAAAGTTGTAATTCACTCATAATCAGTGTGTTGATTAACGTGCTTGCAGTGAAAGAAATATCAACAATTTTGGGGATTGTTTGTTGATATTGTTGGCGTTGGCGACTTTTACCATGCCTGCGGGCAGGTTTTTTGCGCGCATCACAGCTCCACTTCCACCTTACCGCCTGCGCTGGCGCGTATAATCCCCCGCTTGCTGCTGCCGATAAAGCTGAGAATTCCGTCGCGCTCAGCGCTCGCGGGCAGCTTGGCTGCCTCCTCGCACGCCTGCGTAACGTTGAGCTTGCTCTGGTATATGGTGCGGTAGATGTCGTGTATTCGCTCCACCTGCTCGGCTGTGTAGCCCCGCCGGCGGAGGCCAATAACGTTTATTCCGCCGTACACCAGCGGCTCGTGGCCGGCCAGCACGTAGGGCGGCACGTCTTTGCCAATTCTTGCGCCGCCCGAAATCATGGCGTGCTCTCCAACGCGGACAAACTGGTGCGCCAGCGCGCCGCCGCCGATAATCGCCCAGTCGCCAACCTCCAGCTCGCCTGCCAAGCCCACGTACCCCGCCAGAATGACGTTGTTGCCTATGCAGCAATCGTGCGCTATGTGCACGTAGGACATCACGAGGGTGTTGCTGCCCACCACTGTTCGCAGCTTGCCGCTTGCCTCCGTGCCGCGGTTTACGGTTACGTACTCGCGGATGGTGGTGTTGTCGCCTATTTCGGCGGTAGAGGGTTCACCTTTAAACTTCAAGTCCTGCGGCTCGCCGGCAATCACCGCGCCCGGGTATATCCTGCAATTTTTACCTACGCGCGTGCCGTTCATCAGCACGGCGTTTGCGCCTATCCATGTGCCGTCGCCTACCACTACGTCCTTGTGAACGGTTGCAAAGGGCTCTATTACGACGTTTGCGCCAATTTTGGCTTCGGGGTGAACGTTATTCATCATATAGTTTGTTGGGGGTGAAAGGTTTAAAATTTAAGTCATTGGGAAATTCAAAAAATTCCGCATCAAAAATATTTTTTTGAGACACACTATGATTTTTTTCGCTTTTGGTTTTCTGCCAGCTGCTTCTTCAAGGCTTCTATGGTCTTATCTTTTTCTTCGATTGTTTTTTTATGCTTTTCGAGCGCTTTTTTATGCTTCTCGATTGTTTCCGCTTGCTGCGCAACAAGCCGCTCTTTCTCCAGAAGTTCTTCCATGTAATCATCCTCCATTTCCATCTCAATTTGCACATCCTCGCTCTCTGAGGCCATGCGGAGGCGGCGGATGATGGGATGGTAGCACGCCGGAAAATCCTCCTCGCGCACGTTCATGATATGGTTGTCGTCGGTGATGCGGTTCTCTTGGTCAAAGATGCTCAGCAGCTTTTCCACCTTGTTGCGGCGGCGCTGCTTGAGCTGGGCTATCTGCACAATCCACGACTTGTGGTGAAGGCTTTGGATAAACTCGTTGGTGACCTCCAAACTCTTTTTGCCAACAACGTCTTTTACGCCGTAGTCCACCTGTATGAGCGGGCATTCGGG
>JAITQP010000146.1 GCA_031288885.1 Prevotellaceae bacterium
AACGAGCAGCAAAGCACACAAATACATCTTGTAGTTGTTTCTCATTTTTTTATTTTTTTGAGAGTTAATAGTTGATTTGCGCTTACTCTTTTATAGGATTTTCAGCATTACCTCCTTTGGGTTTAGGCAAATAAAAAAGCGGACTTACATTATCCGCTTGTGAGGTCTGACACAACCTTGTCCCAAATAAGTAAGCCCGCATTTCTGCGAACGTTACACTTACTCTTAGGACTTTTTGAAAGTGTCAGTTTCACAAGCCTGAATATAGCGTTACGCTTTTCTATTATGTTACATTGTACCTGTCGGCACGTTTTTGTCTTTTTCTACATAAATGTTTCGTTTAATATTAACGGTGCAAATAGGCTTTGTTGTAACGGCAGGCGTCGCTGCAGCCTTTGATGTTCCGTTCCTACGGGACGGAGAGAGGTGGGGGGCGTGCCGGTTCTACCAACATGCTGCCCCTACGGGGCAGCGTCCCGTTGCAACAAGGCTATTAGGAATTGGCTGACGCGCAATTTGTAAATTCTGCAATTCCATTTCCCGTAGGGAAGCAATATCAACGAAATCCCCACTAACTCTAAAGAGAAAAATGATTAATTTTACGGTATGGGAAAAACAAGGGAAAATATCGGCAAAGTCTGCATAGATTTGGGTAAACTTCTGTTCGGAAGTTTCGTTTTGGGTACTATTCTAAAGGGGGAAATTGATAGACTGTACATCCTTGTCGCAGGCTCTATCGCTGCGTTGGTGGCAATTGTCTTGGGAATTATTTTTACTTCAAAATAAAATAAATATGGAAACTTTAATCGTTATCGGTATAGTTTGCGGAGGTGTTTTTATCATGGCCGCTATAGTAGCGGTGCAGGAGCGGCGTGAAAGGAAAGCTGCCGTTAGGTAGAAACGCAACCCGCCAGCTTGAAGCCGTAATTGGCGTTAACCAATTGCTTCAGGGGCTGGCGGGAATAGTGCTGCAAAGATAAAACAAAAATAGAGCATCGCAAAAAATAAAATAGCTATGGCATTAGCATTTTGGTTTTGCTTGGGCGGAGCAACAGGGATTGGGCTCTACCTATGGGTTTTGATAAGCGAGCGAAAGGGGAAAAAACGCCTTACGTCGTTGTAATTTTGCATTCAAAAGCATACATTTTTATGGCAAAAATAAGAGGAGCAATAGTAGTAGATACCGAGAAGTGCAAAGGCTGCGAGGTCTGCGTTGAGGCGTGCCCTACGGGGGTGATTGCGCTGGCGCAGGAGGTGAACGGCAAAGGCTACCGCTACGCCTACATGCACCAGCCCGCCGCCTGCACGGGCTGCATCAGCTGCGCGCTGGTGTGCCCCGACAGCGTAATCGCCGTTTACAAGGTGAAGGTTGCCGAACGCGAACAAGTAGAAAAAAGTTGAGTATTATGTCTGAGCTACGTTTGATGAAAGGAAATGAGGTTGTTGCGGAGGCCGCCATACGCTGCGGCTGCGACGCCTACTTTGGCTACCCCATAACGCCCCAGTCGGAGGTGATGGAAACGCTGATGGAGCTGCAGCCATGGGAAACCTCCGGCATGGTGGTGCTGCAGGCCGAGAGCGAAACCGCGTCCATCAACATGGTGTACGGCGCGGCGAGCGCAGGCAAGCGCGTCATGACCTCGTCGTCGAGCCCGGGCATTAGCCTCATGGCGGAGGGGCTGTCGTACCTTGCGGGCGCGGAGCTGCCCTGCCTCGTGGTGGACGTGTCGCGCGGAGGCCCCGGGCTGGGCACCATACAGCCCTCGCAGGCCGACTACTTTATGGCCACCAAAGGCGGCGGGCACGGCGACTTCCACCTGATTGTGCTGGCGCCGGCGTCGGTGCAGGAAATGCACGACTTCGTCTTTCTGGCGTTCGACCTCGCCTTCAAGTACCGCAATCCGGCAATGATCCTCGCCGACGGCGTTATTGGGCAAATGATGGAAAAGGTGCAGCTGCACGCCCCTCTCCCGCGCCGCACAGACGAGGAAATTGCGCGCAGCAGCGGGAGCTGGGCGGTGACCGGAAAGCGCAACCGCCGCCGCAACATCATCACCTCCGTGGAGCTCGACCCCGCCGTGCACGAAAAGTTCAACCAAAAGCTGCAGGCCAAGTACGCCGCAATACGGGAGCAGGAGGTGCGCTACGAGGAGCTGCTGTGCAGCGACGCAGAGTACCTCATAGCGGCCTACGGCATATCGGCGCGCATTGGGCAAAAGGCGGTGGAGCTGCTGCGCGCCGAAGGCGTCAAGGCGGGGCTGTTCCGCCCCATCACGCTCTTCCCCTTCCCCGCCAAAGAAATAGCCGCGCGCGCCGCGCAGCTCAAGGGAATTCTGTGCGTAGAGCTGAGCGCAGGGCAAATGGTGGAGGACGTGCGCCTGTCCGTAGGAAACCGCCTGCCGGTGGCGCACTTTGGCCGCAACGGCGGCGTCATCCATTCGCCGAGCGAAGTGGTGGAGGCGATGAAAAAAATGATTAACGATTAGCGATGAATATGATGGAAGAAATTGTAAAGCCCGAAAATCTGGTGTACGCCAAAAGCAAGCTGCTCACCGACGCGCCCATGCACTACTGCCCGGGCTGCAGCCACGGGACGGTGCACAAGATTTTGGCGGAGCTTATCGGCGAGCTGGGCATACAGGACAAATCCGTTGGCATTGCGCCGGTGGGCTGCGCCGTGATGCTCTACAACTACCTCGACATCGACTGGGTGGAGGCGGCGCACGGGCGCGCTCCGGCGGTGGCCACCGGCCTCAAGCGCACCAACCCCAACCTCCACATCTTTGCCTATCAGGGCGACGGCGACCTTGCCGCCATTGGAACGGCAGAAATCATACACGCCTGCAACCGCGGCGAAAACATCACCATCGTCTTCATCAACAACGGCATCTACGGCATGACGGGCGGGCAAATGGCGCCCACCACGCTGCTGGGCATGAAAACGGCCACCTCCCCGCAGGGGCGAAAGGCCGACCTCAACGGCTACCCCTTTAAGGTGTCGGAGATGATGGCGCAGCTGTCGGGCGTCTCCTACGTAACCCGTCAGGCTGTCCACACCCCCAGCGCGGTGCGGCAGACCAAAAAGGCGCTCAAAAAGGCGTTCGAAAAGGCCTACGCGGGCAAGGGAACGTCGTTTGTGGAGGTTGTTGCCACGTGCAGCTCGGGCTGGAAGCTATCGCCCACCGAGGCCAACCGGTGGATGGCCGAAAACATGCTCCCCTTCTACCCGCTGGGCGAAATAAAAGACATTTAAAAAATTAGGAATTAAGAATTTTGCGCTGCACTTCTAAAAATTCCATGCTTCTAAATCTCTACATACATGAAAGAAGAAATAATTATAGCCGGATTTGGCGGTCAGGGCGTGCTGTCGATGGGGAAAATATTAGCCTACTCGGGCATTATGCAAGATCAGGAGGTGACGTGGATGCCCAGCTACGGCCCCGAAATGCGCGGCGGCACCGCCAACGTTACCGTCATCCTGAGCGACGACCGCATTAGCTCGCCCATTGTGCACGAGTTCGACACGGCCATTATCCTCAACCAGCAGTCGCTCGACAAGTTTGAGGCAGCGGTCAAGTCCGGCGGCCTGCTCCTCTACGACCCCAACGGCATCACCGCGCCGCCCACCCGAACGGACGTCAGCATCTTTACGGTGGCCGCCACCGAGGAGGCCGCAAAAATGGGCAACGCAAAAGTCTTCAACATGCTTGTGCTGGGCGCATTCCTCAAGGCAAAGCCCATTGTGCAGCTGGAGAACGTGGTAAAAGGTCTCCAAAAATCCCTCCCCGAGCGCGCGCACCACCTCATCCCCATGAACGAGCAGGCCATCCTGCGCGGCATGGAGATAGTGGAGCGCAGGGCAAGCGCCTAAAGAAAGTCCCAATAGCTCTCCCTGTTTACAACGTGGTAGCTTGCCTGAGGGTAGCGCTGCGCAAACGCTGCCGGAGCTCTGGGGGTTTTGCTGCCCCACTTGAGCTCAAACGCGGCCATATCGTCGCCTGCCACCTCAACCAAATCAACCTCCTGCCCGTCGTACGTGCGCCAAAAGTAAAACTCTTTGCCCAGATTTTCGTTCAGATTTTTTTTGATGCGCTCGCCAATCAGGTAGCTTTCCCAAAGCACGCCAACGTCCTGCCTAAGCGCCAACGAGCTATAGGCGCCAATCAGCGCGTTTCTAACGCCGTTGTCGTAAAAGTACCATTTGCCGGCTTTGCTCACCTCCTTCCTCAGGTTGCGGCTGAACGCGCCAAGGCGGTAGATGATGAAAGTTTTGGAAAGCAGGTCGAGGTATTTTTCGACGGTATTTTTGCTCATCTCCAGCTTTCGCCCCAGCTCCTCGTACGAAACCTCGCTGCCCGCCTGCAGGGCGATTAGCTGGAGCAGCGTTTTCATTTTGGAGGCATTTTTGATGCCATCCACCATCAGGATATCCTTGCTCAGGTAGGCGTTTACCATATTTTTCAGGTACTCCCGCCGCTCCTCCGCGCTGTCCATCAGCGCCACCTCGGGGTAGGAGCCGTAGATTAGCCGGCTCTCGAGGTTTTGCTGCGCTTGCAGCCTGTTTTCGGTTTGCGAAAGCTCGCGCTGCGAAAAGGGCGTCAGGTGAAACGGCGTGCTGCGCCCCACGAGCGGCTCCCCCGACTGGTTGAAAAGCTCAAACGAGGACGAGCCGCTGACGATAATCCTAATTTCCGGAATTTCGTCCACCATCAGCTTGAGCTTAGCGCCAACGTCGGGGATGTGCTGCGCCTCGTCCACCGCCAAAAGGTCAACGCCGCTCAGCAGGTTGCGGTAGCTGCTTACGCTGCGGTTGGCGAGCAGGCTGAGCGTATCGTAGTCCTCGCCGTTCATCGACAGAACTTTACCCTGAAAATTTTTGACAACCTCCCTCATCAGCATCGTCTTACCCACGCGGCGCGCGCCAAAAATCAAGACCACCTTATTGGGTTTCAGGCTGTTCTCCACTCTTTTCTGCAAATGTCTGGTGATACTATTCATAGCTGCTCCGGCATTAAATTCTCCGCAAAGGTAAAAAAAGTTTTTTGGTTGACGAAATTTACACAAATTTCGTCAACCAACTGACGGAATTTACAGTAAAATCGTCAATTGACTGACGATTTTTACGATATCTATTTTCATTATACTTGTAATGAGAGTTTTATGTTTTCCACGGAGTGATTTTGCGTATCGTCATGCGAGCAAAGCGAGATGCACGCGTTTTATCCGGCAATATTGCTTATATTTGCATTCCAGCTAAGCGGCTGCAGAAGTTTCTAAACGAAAAACCACAAAATGCTCATGAAAGAACGGGATAATTTTCTCATCTACAGCACCTCCAACAATGATGTTCGGGTAGATGTTTATTTGCATAACGAAACGGTTTGGCTGACGCAAAAAACCATGGCGGCCTTGTTTGACGTGGAGGTCAATACCATCAACTATCACCTGAAGGAAATATATAAAACCGGTGAGCTACAGCAGGATGCAACTATTCGAAAAATTCGAATAGTTCAAACCGAAGGCAGCAGGGAGGTTAGCAGGGAGGTTGATTTTTACAATCTGGACGCCATTATTTCTGTAGGCTACCGCGTAAATTCGGCCAAAGCCACGCAATTCCGCATTTGGGCTACCAAAACGTTGAA
>JAITQP010000188.1 GCA_031288885.1 Prevotellaceae bacterium
CCACCATGTACTACACCGGCATAAACCCCTACACCAAAGAAAAAATCTACGTGCCCCGAACTCGGGAGGAAAAGCTGAAGCAAAACAGCTACTTTTTTTGGTATAAAAATCAGAATTAAATCAAGTCCAATAAAATTTTTTTAATGAGATTTTGTAAATTGGCTCCGCCGAGCTCCGTTGCGCTCCGGTTGCCCGTAGGGCAATAATATCAATAGAAAAATGAAAAATTCTCCTCTTTCAATTCCCCGTAGGGGATAAATAAGCACAAAAATAATATTAAAGCCCTACGGGCTAATGAAAATAAACCGTTTCGGTTTTTTCTATTGATATTATTGCCCTACGGGCAACCGGAGCTCGGCGGAGCCAATTTACAAAATCTCATTAAACATATTATTAGCACATTACAGACTTCGTCTTTTCCCTTTTTTACCGTATATGGGTTCGGGTCTCGCAATGACGCGAGGCGTGCCTCTCCGTTAATAGAATTTTTAATTGAACTTTATATAAATTAACCATTACCTGACGCTGAATATTTCTTCGTCAATCGCTACGTTGAGCTGTTTGGCGAGCAGGCGAATGGTGGTAACATCTCCGTTGCTCTCCTTCAGCTCTATCCGGTCGGCGGTGTAATCTTTCAGGTTAAACGTCAGCGTGATGGAGGCAAACATTTTCTTCAGCTCTTTTTTTCGGGGGGTGAGCACCACCTCCCACTGCGCTGCGCGCTCGTAGCAGGCAACGTCAAAGCGCTGCGCATCGCCCAGCCCGCTTCCGCTGACGCCGCTCACCATCAAACCGGTTACTTCCCTAAAGAAGCGGCTCATCTTTGGGTCGCCTATGCGCTTGCCTTGCGCCAGCATGAGCGCGCTCTTGCCGTTCATCACAAAGGTGTACTCCGCTGGCGGAGCATACTCCCACCGCAGGCAGCTCTCCCGCCGGTAGTACATTTTGCCGGTCGATACCAGCGCGTTGCTCAGCATGGACGTTACTTTGGTTTGCTCAAAGTCGCAAATCAGGCTGCTCATGCCTGCCGACGCTACGGCTATTTGCTGCAGCATTGCCTCGCGTTGCGCTTCGGCAGCCGGAGCGGCGTTTTGTGCGCTTACGCTTGCGCTAACAATCAGCGTCAGGGCAACCGGTAAGATTTGTTTGGTGCGTGTCATCTTGTTTTGGTTGACAGGTTGCTGCAAAAGTATAAAATTTAAAGCAAAAATGAAACGGGTTGCGCGCTATTTTGCAACCAGCGCCACGCCTCCCATTATCAGGATAACGCCTATCCAGCGGGTGGGCGGCACGGCTTCGTGAAAAATGAAGATTGCCGCCATCATCCCAAAAATGTAGCTAATGCTTGTAATGGGGTAGGCTATGGAGAAATCAAAATGCTTGAGGATGTACAGCCACAACGCTGTACCCGCCATCAGGCACAAGCCCGAAGCGGGCAGCTGCCAGCCGGCTATCAGGCTGCGCAAAAACGCCCACGTAAGGCTAAACTTATCTGTGCGCTGCGTGGCCAGCTTCAGAAGAATTTGCCCGCCGGACAAGAACAGGCACTGTATGGTAGATAGCAAAATTATTTTCCACATGGCGATAGCAGTATAAATGAATGATTTTTTCCCTCCGCATGGCTGTAAAACAAAATGTGACCTACGCCGCGCTGCTCTCCGCGTCTGTGCTCTGCGAACAGGTGCGCCGGAATGCGCTGCCGGCTGAGGCACACGGCGGCGGCATATACCCCCAAGCCCGATGCGGTGTAGGCTTCGCCAAACAGGTGCTTGTAGCGCAGCAGCGGTTTGCGCGGGAACAGCGCCGTGCAAACGCTTGCGTATAGCTGGTCGTTGACCTGCTGCCCGCTTACGCCGGTCATCACCGCGTCAACGTCGTTGAGGGTGCACTGGGCGCGCTGCAGCAGGCGGAGGAGCGCTTGCCGCAGCGCGTTGCTGTCGGGGCGGTAGGTCATTTCCACCCCGCGCAGGCGGCAGAGGGCGTTTTCGCGGCGCGCTGCGGCAAGCATCATGCTAAGGGCAACCTCGCCGCTGAAGCCGGCGGCGGCGCGACCCAAGTATCCTGTGCGCGTTAGCAGGGTAAAGTATCCGGGCGTCATTTCGTCGTGCGCCCCCACCAGCGCGGTTTGTATCCGGCGGCTCTCCAGCTGCGCAAAGGCGTCGGCAAGCGCGCACTCAAACGACGCGCCCTTGTGGACGTAGGTGGAGTTATAGCCCCGGCATCCGGCGTCTATGGCAATGAGCGAGCTGATGGTGTTGTGCGTGGACTGCATAAAGTAGGTTGGCGTGAGCAGCTCCTCGCCCTCGCGCACCAGCGCGTTCAGGAAGATTTCGGTATTCTCAATGCAGCCCAACCCCGTGCCGGTGATAATAGCGTCGGGGTTGGTAACGCCTGTTGCCGCCGCTACCTGCCGGGAGGTGAGCAGCGCCCGCTTTAGGATTTTCCCCAAGCGGCGCGCCACGTTTGGCGCAAAGTGCTGCCTGTAGTCGGGGTCGATAGCCCGCGCGTAGGGCGCGGCGTAGCGCAGCGGGTCGTCCAACCACTCGTCGGTCAGCGGCGGCTGGACGGAGATTTGCTTTGCCGCCAAGATGTATATGTCGTTTGTGGTGCTCATAGCGTTGAGAAAATAAGGGAAGTATCGTTTCCGCCAAAGCCAAACGAGTTGGACAGCACGTGCCGCAGGGGAACCGGCGGGCGCTCGGTGACGGCGGGCGTAAACGCCAGCTCCGGCATGGGCTGCTCAAAGTTGAGGTTGACGGGGATAAAGCTGTGCTGCAGCGCCAGCAGGGCGATAACGGCCTCTACTCCTCCCGCAGCGCTGGTGGTGTGCCCCGTAAACGGTTTGGTAGATGAAACGGGCGGCACGCTGTCGCCAAACACCCGTTGGATAGCCCGCCCCTCGCTCAGGTCGTTGTTCTCCGTTCCCGTTCCGTGCGCGTTGATGTAGCCAACGTCCTTTGGCGTTAGCCGCGCATCCTCCAGCGCTTTTGCCATGGAGAGGTACGCCCCTTCGCCGTTGGGCGAGGAGGCGGTTTGGTGGTAGGCGTCGCAGGTGTTGGCTGCGCCGGAGAGGCGGCACAGCGGCTCCGCGCCACGCCCGCGGAGCGTATCCTCCGCCTCCAGCACGAGGTACGCCGCGCCCTCGCCCAAGTTCAGCCCTGCCCGATGCGCGTCAAACGGCCTGCACGGCTTGCGGTCGAGTATCATCAGCGTGTTGAAGCCGTTCAGGTGAAACTTGGTGATGCACTCGCAGCCGCCCGCCACCGCCACGTCTGCCCGCCCGCTGCTGAGCAGCATGGCGCCACGCATGATGGCGTTGGCCGCCGAAGAGCACGCGGTGGAGATGGTTTGCACCGCTGAAAAAATGCCAAAGTAGTCGGCAATCATTTCGGTGCAGGCGCCGCAATCGTGCGCGGCGATGTAGGCGTTTTTTGTATCGTTTTCCAAAAAGTCGAGGTAGTACAGCTCGGTCTTGTCCATTCCGCCAACGGTGACGCCGGAGATAAGCGCCACGCGCAGCCCGCTTTGGCCGCGTATCCGCGCGTGCTCGAGCGCCTCGCGCACGGCAATCGTGCCCATGAGCGAGGTGCGCGTGGCGACGGCTGCCTCGGGAATGCGCAGCGCGCGCATCATCTCCCCGTTGCTCATCTTCACCTCGCCAACGGGGAACTCCGCGTGCGCCGTTTTCAGGTAGCGCATGGGGGCAATGCCCGTGCGCCGCTCGCGCAGCGCGCTGAGCGTTGCCTCCTTGCCCGCCCCCAGCGCCGAGGCTATGCCGTAGCCCGTTACAAAAATTTCCTTTGCCATGCTCACTTTGTCCGGTTTGCGTGGATGTACTCGGCCATCACGCGGATGGAGGTGAATATTTCGCGCCCCTGCGCGGGGTCTTTCAGCTTAATGCCGTAGCGCTTTTCCATGAGCACAATCAGCTCAAGGGCGTCTATGGAGTCCAGCCCAAGCCCCTCGCCAAATAGCGGGGCGCTGTCGGCAATGCCTGCCGGCGTAACGTCCTCCAAGTTCAAGACCCGTATGATTTCCTGCTTCAGCTGTAAAATTAATTCTTCCATGTCGTTTTTTTTGAAGTTGAAAAAGCTATTTCCTCCGGCGGAATGCCGGGTTGATTTTCCGTATCGACCAGCATCATGAAAGCTTCGCACGCCTCTTCAAAGCACTCTACCCACGCCGCAAGCACGGCGCGGGTACGCCCGTCGCAAAGGATTTGACCTGCCATGCGGAGCGCCTGCTGCACGTCCCACTCCTTGCAGACGTAAAAGGAGGTTTCCCCAAAAAATTTGTTCCGGATGGCTATTTCTCCGGTCACGATGTTCGGCAGCGTGTAGACGAACAGCGAGGGGCTTGGGTAGCAGCCGTCTCCGCGCCGTATGGTGACCTGATACAGCGCATCCGTTGCCAGCGACGCGCTCCGGTTGAAGCACAGGATAGCCACATCCTCCCGCGGCGCAAAGCGCGGCTCCTCATCCCTCAAAATCAGCTCCGACGCCAAAAATCCCAGCTTGGACAGGCTGTCCATCTTGAAGAATTTGGGGTAATCTATCTTCAGCGACCGGTAGAGCGCCGTGAGAAATTTGCCCTCCCCATCGACCTCCGCTACGGGAAACGCCTTGCCGTTGACCGTGGCCGAGCGGTGGGTTACGTGGCAATATTTTCGTATAACCTGCGGCATGGCTAACGCGGTTTAAATTTTTTGAACAGCAGCGCGGCGTTGCCTCCGCCAAATCCGGAGAGCATTTTTACGCAGCACGCTTGGTGCGCATGCATATTTTTGTCGGTTACGCTTAGCGGATGCTCCGCTTCGCTGCGCTCAAACCCGCGCGTAGCGAGCGCCGTTTCGCCTGCCAGCGCGCGCGCCGAGATGACGCTTTCCAGCACGCCCGCCGCCCCCAGCGTGTGCCCAAAGTATCCCTTCAGGCTATTCACGGCGGCTGCGCTCAAGCCTGCGCGGGTGATGGCGGCGGTCTCCATGCTGTCGTTGTAGGCGGTGGCGGTGCCGTGCGCGTTGATAAACGCGATGTCGGCGGGCGCAACCTCCTGCAGCAGGGCTTTTAGGGCGAGGTAGCTGCCCTCGCCCGTGCGCGACGGCCCCGAAATATGGTTTGCGTCGTTGCGGATGGCGCCCTGCAGCAGGGCAACCCCCGCCGTGGCTTCCGCGCCCTTGTCCACCCGCCGGTAGATGAGGGTGGCGGCGGCTTCGCCAAGGTTGAGCCCTGCGCGGGCTACGTCAAACGGGCGACAGGGCTCCGGCGATAGCGCCTTGAGCGACTGAAATCCCGAGACGATAAAGCGCGACAACACCTCTGCTCCCACCACCACCGCGTGGCGGTACGCGCCCGACGCGAGCTCCCGCAGGGCGGCAAGCTGCGCGCAAGCCCCCGATATGCAGGCGTTGGAGACGACTAACGGCGCGTTGGGGTTGCCGAAAAACTCCGCTATCAGGCGGGCGGTGTGCCACAGGTAGAGGTGGCTGCGGCTAAAGCCCGCCTCCGTTTCGTCGAGCAGGTGCACGTTGCCCTTGGTGGACGAAAAAATGAACAGGACGCTCGCGTCGGCAAGGTCAACCTGCGCCTGCGCCGCCGCGCTGCTAACGGACAGGATGGCGGCTTTCTCCAGCGCCGTGTAGCCGTCCGGGCGCGGGCTGAGGGCTGCAAAGCTGTCCGCCAGCCTTTCCCGGTCGATGGTAGAAGCCATAACCGGCTCCGGCAGGCCCATGAACGAGCGGTGCAGGCGCACGCCCGATTGCCCCGACGCAACGGCGCGGTAGCACTCCTCCGCCGTAAACCCCAGCGATGAGATAATGTTGTCGCCCGCTATCGCAATCACAGCAGCCCCCATTTTTGCTTCCACTCCTCGTAGAATGGAGGGTTTGTCCACATTAGCCGGTACTCCCTGTCCAAGAACACCTGAACGGAGGAGCCGGTGGCGACCGGCGAGCCGCTGTCGGCAGCGTCAAAGATTTCGTAGTCGAAGATGATTTTTGCCGCCTCCGTGTTGCGGAACGCTACGTCCACGCGGGCTTTCTTCCCGTAAACCAGCGGTTTTTTGAAGGCAAACCTCAAGTCCACCAGCGGCGCGTAGTATCCCTTGCCGAAAATGTCGAGGTATCCCAGCCCGAACTTTGCCCCAAAAGCCTCCCGCGCGTCCTCAAAGTACAGCGCATACGACCCGTGCCAGACGATGTTCATGGAGTCCACCTCGCTAAAGCGGACGGTGATTTCTGTGGATGCTTTTAGGATGTTGCCCATTTTTTTAGCTTTTCATCTTTTTTCCTCGCTGCGGGCGGGTTTAAAGCTCGCCCCTGCATATTACCCCTAACTCCCTATCGCTATCTTCATTTCAGCCGAAGCGATAAGCTCCTCGCCGGCGCAGACTTCCGCGCTTACCAGCGTCATTTGAAAAATCTCCTCCACCGTGCTTATCCGCGTGGTAATGGTTTCGCCCGCTTGGGGCATTCGCAGCAGCTCCATGTTGCGGATAGCGCCAATAAACCCCAGCTTTACCGTACCGTTGCAAATGTACTTGCTGATGTAGCCCATGCGGGCGGCGCAGGTTTGGGCAATGTTCTCTATCACCCCGGCCTCCGTTAGCCGCCCGTTGTCGCAAAAGATGTTGTCGTCCCGCACCAAGAGCGAGGTTACGGTGACCTCGTCGTCGCAGCGGAGCAGCGCGTCCACCATCACAAAGGGCGGACGCTGCGGCAAAAGCTCCGGTATGCTCACCTCCTTAAAGTTCATGCTGCGCCTTTTTTCTTTTTACATATCAGGATGGAGTGCCCTTTTCCCAGCCCGTCGTGAATTTCCTCTACCGTCAGACCTGCCGCCTCCACGCAGCGTATCATGTCGCCGGAGTGGTACATTTTGCTGTTGCCGTTTGCCAGCGCGGTAAAGTAGAGGCTGATTTGCGTCAGGCAGTAGGCGGCGGCTTCAAACCGCTGCCTGTCCCAGAACGTTTCCATGATAAAGAGGCGGGCGTTGTGCCCCATGGCTGCGGCGGCGCGTGAGAGGATGCTCGTCACCTCCTCCTCCGCAAAGCAGTCGAGGAATTGGCTCATCCAGATGGCGTCGAAGCCTGCCGGAAAGGTCGTATCCCTGTTCAGCAGGTTTGCCCCGTGCCCGAGAATTCTGTCGGCGCCCGGGCAACCGGCGGTTTGTTGCCTCATCAGCTCCAGCTGCTGCGGCAAGTCCATAACGGTTACCTGCACGCCGGGGTTGTAGCCCACGCAGCGCAGCGCCCACCGCCCGGTGTTCCCCCCCACGTCGAGCACGGTGCGGGGCTGGCGGTCGAAGACGATTTTCAGGGCTTCGTCAAATGCGCTGTCGGAGTAGAAGTGGTCAAACCCAAACCAGCTTTTCTGCACCTGCTCGGGCAGGCTCGACAGCCCCTCGTAGATGGTGCTCCAGCTGCCAAAGGTTTTCAGACCCTCCGGTTTTCCGCTGAGCAGCGCCTCCTCCAGCCTGAATAGGCCAAGGTAGCTTACGTCGTGGTTGAAGTCCATGTTGACCCTTACGAGCGGGTCGTTGAGCAAAAACCATCCGGCCTTGGAGGCTTCAAAGCGCCCGTCCCTGCAGAGTACCGTTCCAACGGTGAGGGAGGACTCCAGCAGCACCTGCGCGGCGTAGCGCGACAGCCCGCTTTTTTGGGACACTTCGTCCGGCGTAAGCCCGTTGGGAGCGTCTATTAGCAGCTGCAAAATTCCAAATTTGACCATCAGCCGCGATACCTGAAACACAACGGGGGCAAAGGAAATTTCGTGCGCCAAGCGCTGTGCGTCCGGCGCCGTCATGCGTTCGGCAGAATATTTTTTTTCTAAAGCGGGAGATAGCTGCATTTTTTGATGAAAGTTACTTGTCGCCTATTTTGGTTTCTATGTAGTCGTAAAAGTGGCTTAGGGTGCGCACGTCAGCCATTTCCTCCGGCTTGATTTTAAAGCCGAAGCTGCGCTCCACCACCACCACAATGTCCACAAAATCGAGGCTGTCGATGCCCAAATCATCCTTTAGCAGCGCCTCCGGGACGATGTTTTTTTCGTCAACTTCGATTTCTTCTACCAAAAATTTCTTTACGGTTGCTTCTATTTCTTTTCGTGTCATGATTTCGAGATTTAATTCAAATTAGCTTACTTGTACTTTTTAACCACCAGCGCGCTGTTGGTTCCGCCAAACCCAAAGGAGTTTGACAGGAGCAGGTCGATGTTTTTTTCCACCGTTTTGGCTGCAATGTTTAGCTTGCAGGAGTATTCGTCGGGGTTTTCAAAGTTGATGTTGGGGGCAACGAACGAACTTTGCATCATCAGCGTTGAGTAGATGATTTCGCTTGCGCCGGCCATCCAGCACTCATGCCCCGTCATGGATTTTGTGGAGCTTATCAGGGGTCGCGACGCGCCAAAAACGCAGTCGATGGCAACCGCTTCGGACATATCCCCCTGCGGCGTTGAGGTGGCGTGAGCGTTCACGTAGTCAATATCGGCGGCGGCAATGCCGGCGTCGGCCAGCGCGCGCTCCATGGCAACGGCGCATCCGGCGTTGCTTGGCTGCGAAATGTGCGCCCCGTTGGAGGAGAACCCGTAGCCCGTCACCTCGGCGTAAATGGTTGCGCCGCGCTTGAGGGCGTGGTCGTACTCCTCCAAAATCAGGCTGGCGCCGCCGCCGCTGGGCACCAGCCCGTCCCTTCCGGCGTCAAACGGGCGCGAAGCCTTGGCGGGCTCGTCCACCCGCATGGAGAAGGCGCTCAGCGCGTCAAAGCTGCCCATGGAGTAGTGGTTGGTTTCCTGCGCTCCGCCGCACAGCACCACGTCCTGCAGGCCCTGCCGGATGAACAGGTAGCCCAAGCCTATGGCGTGCGAGCCGCTGGCGCAGGCGGCGCTGATGGTCATGTTCACGCCGCGCAGCTTGAAGATGGTGGACAAATTCATGGTTATTGTAGAGTTCATGGACTGAAAAATGGCGCCCGAGCCAAGGAGCGCGGTGTCTCTTTTTTCCACCACGACGCTGTGCGCATCAATCACCGCTTTTGCGGAGGAGTCGTTACCGTAAAAAATGCCCACCTCGTTTTTGTCGAGGTAATCTATGTCGATGCCGGCGGTGCGCAGGGCTTCGAGCGTAGCCATGTAGGCATACTCGCCCTCCTCCGCAAGCCCCACGCGCAGCCGCCTGTCCAGCATACCCTTTAGCTGCGGGCGCTCCACAACGCCCGTAAGCGGCGAGCGGTAGCCGTATGCCTTCCGCATGGGGTCAACGCTAATGCCGGACTTGCCCTCGTACAGCGAGCGCTTTACCTCCTCCAGATTTTTTCCTATGCAGGAGTAAATGCCCATGCCTGTTATCACAACCCTCCGACTCATAATTTATCTTAATTCCTAATTCTTAATTCCTAACTAAAAAAGTCCGCCGTTGATAGAAATAACCTCTCCGGTAATGTAGGCGGCTTTCTCCGACGCCAAAAATCCCACCAAATCGGCAACCTCCTCAGGTTTTCCGAAGCGCCCGACGGGTATCATTGTTTTTAGCGTTTTTTCGTCCAAGCCTTTCACCATGTCGGTCGCGATAAATCCGGGTGCAACGACGTTTACGGTTACGTTTCGCGCGCCTATTTCCTGCGCCAGCGCTTTTGATGCGCCAATCAGGGCAGCCTTTGCCGCCGAGTAGTTCACCTGCCCCGGCAGCCCCTTTAGCCCCGACAGCGACGCTACGTTGATGATGCGCCCCCAGCGGTTGGTCAGCATATCCTTTAGCAGGCGGCGGGTGACGTAAAAAAAGCCGTTCAGCGTGGTGTCCACAACGCTGTGCCATTGCCCGTTTTGCATAAAAATCATCAGGCTATCTGCGCTGACGCCGGCGTTGTTGACCAGCACCGCAACGGAGTCATCCGGATGGTTTTCCAGCCACGCGGTGAGCCGCAGGTCGGCCTCCTTTCCGTCGGCAACGTTGAAGGGGAGGAGCTCCGCCCGCCCGCCGTTTTCCTCCACCAGCGATTTGGTAAGCTCCGCCGCCGCCGCGTTGGCGTGGTAGTTAATCAGCATCGGGTAGCCCATTTCCGCCAGCCGCAGGCAAACAGCCCTGCCAATGCCGCGCGACCCTCCGGTGACAAGTGCATATTTCATAGCTTGGTGAAGTTTATAAAGTTTTTCACATCTCCGCTGCACAGATATTTTTTTATGGCTTCCAGCGCTTTGTGCTTGGGCGCATCTTCGGTAAATGCAGGGAATATTTCCCGTATATTGCTGTACACTTGGCGGGTTTTGGGGGATAACTTTTCCGCCATTTTCAGGCAGTCTACCGCCTGCGCCAGCGCCATAAAGTGTATTGCCATCACCTGCCAAGCGTTTTCTATGACCGTTTTTGTCAGCAGCGCGGCGTTTGTCCCCATGCTCACGATGTCCTGATTGTCGTTGTTGCAGGGTATGCTGTGTATCGACATTGGGTTGGAGAGCGTTTGGTTTTCGGCGGTGGTGGAGGTTGCCGTGAACTGCGACGCCTGCAGGCCGTAGTTGAGCCCCAGCACGCCACGGTTGAGGAACGGCGGCAGGATGCCGTTAATTCGGTCGTGGCAAAGGTAGCTCAGCTGGCGCTCCATCAGCATGGTCAGCTTGGTGACCGCAATCTTGAGCTTGTCCATTTCAAAGGAGACGTAGTCGCCGTGAAAGTTGCCGCCGTGGTAAACGTTCCTGCTCTCGGGGTCAACTATGGGGTTGTCGCAGGCGGAGTTTACTTCGTTGACCACGACCGTTTCCGCATTTTTTACTTCGTCCCAAACCGCACCCAGCACCTGCGGCACGCACCGCAGCGAGTAGTACGCCTGTATTTTTTCTGCAAACACCTTTTCCTGCGCGTGGGCATGGCTGTAGAGCCTGTTTTCGCGCTTTTGGAGGCAGGCGCTGCCCGCGGCGAGCGCGCGCATCTGCGCGGCCACCTCGCGCTGGCCGGCGTGGCGCTTGGCTTGGTTGAGCTCCTGCGACATTAAATCGTCAAACGACGACGCTATTTCGTTCATCAGCACGGAGGCTACCACCGCCCACGCCAGCAGCCGCTTGGCGTATAGCGTGTTCACCATGCCAATCCCCGACATAACGGCGGTGCCGTTGGTGACGGAAAGCCCCTCGCGGAGGCGGATTTGGAACGGCGTTAGCCCGTTTTCTCCCAAAACGTCCGCTGCCTGCCGCCACTCGCCGCGGTAGCGCACCTCTCCCTCGCCAATGAGCGCAAGGGCTACGTGGGCGAGCTGCACCAAATCGCCGCTTGCGCCAACGCTCCCGTGCTCGGGGATGAGCGGGTAAATGCCCCTGTTGATAAATTCCGCCAGCAGCTCCACCAGCGCCACGTGAACGCCCGAGCGGGCTTGCACAAACGTTCCCAGCCGCGCCACCATTGCCGCACGCACGTACACGTCCGGCAGCGGGCTACCCGACCCCGTCGCGTGGCTGCGGATAATGTTGTACTGCAGCTCAAGCAGCGACTTGTCGTCAACCCTGTACTGCGACATGGGGCCAAAGCCCGTGTTGATGCCGTAGATGATTTTGTCGGAGGCGAAATCCTTTAGAAAATCGTAGCAGCCCGCTATTTTTTTTCTTACCGCATCGGACAACTCTACATTTCCCCCGTTCAGCAGTATTTCCTCCAGCAATTCGGACGAAAATTCTTCTTCAACGACGATCATTTCAAATAAGTTATCACCATTTATTCATTAACGCTATATTAAAAACAACTGTAAACAAGCGAGCAACCTTGCTACGCTATTGCCATGAGGCTATGTAAAGTATATTTTACATCTATTTTTGTAGTGTGAAATATTGTAATATTGACAGGCGATATAGATAGTAGTAAAGGAGCAAATACTTGCTCCTTTACTATAGTAAAAATCTGCTGGAAAGTATTTAAAATCAAAAAAATTACGTATATTGCAACGGTGGTGTGTGTGTGTGTGTGTGTGTGTGTGTGTGTGTGTGTGTGTGTGTGTGTGTGTGTGTGTGTGTGTGTGTGTGTGTGTGTGTGTGTGTGTGTGTGTGTGTGTGTGTCAAAATAATTTGGATTTACCAAATTATTTTGCATAAGGCAATAAAAATTATGTTGGGGTAAGCAGTACATAACGCTATTGATATTAACGAGGCAAAAATAAGCAAAGTTTTCTGAAGTTGTTCCAATCGGCAAGCGTAAAAAAGAAAAATTTCCCCATCAGCCATACAACGCTATGAAAATCAATAAAATAGCGCATTTGCATTTTGCAATTTTTAACTTTATTGGACTCAACAGGCGATAGAAGTTTATCAACACCGTAAGGGTTTATCGGGATACCATAGCGTGGGGCAATGACGTGGATTTAGACCCCGAAATTCTATACCCCAACAGCGCTGCACAAAAATAGTTATCAATAAAAATGCATTTTAATTTCCACAGAACGCTTTTTTTTGTAATTTTACGCCTCACTTT
>JAITQP010000228.1 GCA_031288885.1 Prevotellaceae bacterium
CGCTACTCCCACTCGATAGTTGCTGGGGGTTTGCTGCTGATGTCGTACACTACGCGGTTTACGCCTTTTACCTTGTTGATGATTTCGTTGGAGATGCGGGCGAGGAAGGGGTAGGGGAGCTGCGCCCAGTCGGCGGTCATGCCGTCGGTGGAGAGGACGGCGCGGAGGGCAATGGCGTTTTCGTAGGTGCGCTCGTCGCCCATGACGCCTACGGATTGTACGGGTAGCAGGATGGCGCCGGCCTGCCATACCTTGTGGTAGAGGTCGTCGCTGCGCAGCCCTTGGATGAAGATGTGGTCGGCTTCTTGCAGCATGCGCACCTTTTCGGGGGTGACTTCGCCGAGTATCCGCACGCCTAACCCCGGGCCCGGGAAGGGATGCCGCGTGATGAGCGCCTCGTCGAGCCCCAGCTCGCGCCCTACGCGGCGCACCTCGTCTTTGAAAAGCAGGCGAAGCGGCTCTACCACCTTCAGGTGCATTTTTTCGGGTAGCCCGCCCACGTTGTGGTGCGACTTGATGGTCGTCCCCGTGATGGAGAGCGATTCGATAATGTCGGGGTAGATGGTGCCCTGCGCCAGCCACCTTACGCCCTGCAGCTTGTGCGCCTCCTCCTCAAAAATGTCAATAAACCCCTTGCCGATGATTTTGCGCTTTTTTTCCGGCTCGGATACGCCCTTCAGGTTGGCGTAGAAGCGCTCCTTCGCGTTTACGCCAATCACGTTGAGCCCCATGTGCGCGTAGCTCTCCATCACCGCCTCAAGCTCGTTTTTGCGCAGCAGCCCGTTATCGACAAAGATGCAGGTGAGGTTTTTGCCGACAGCCCTGTTGAGCAGCGCCGCCGCTACGCTCGAATCTACGCCTCCCGAGAGCGCAAGGACAACCTTGTCGCTGCCCAGCTGCTGCTTCAGCGCGGCCACGGTGGTTGAGATGAACGAGGCCGGCGTCCAATCCTGCCGGCAGCCGCAAATGCGGATGAAGTTTTGCAGCATCGCCGGACCATCCTCCGTGTGGAAGACTTCCGGATGAAACTGCACGCCCCACGTCTGCTCGCCTGCTATCCGGTAGGCGGCGTTGGGCACCTCTTTGGTGGAGGCTATGGCGTGAAAACCCTGCGGCAGCGTGGTAATGGTGTCTCCGTGCGACATCCACACCTGCGAGCCGTTGGCAATGCCCTGCAGCAGCTCGTCGCCGCCGGCCATGTGCTGGAGGTTGGCGCGCCCGTACTCGCGCATTCCCGCAGGCTCTACCGCTCCTCCGGCGTCGTGCACCATGAGCTGCGCGCCGTAGCAAATGCCCAGCACCGGAATTTTGCCCCGAAAATCGGACAGCGTAGCCTTAAATGCGCTGGCGTCGTACACCGAGAAGGGGCTACCCGAAAGGATAACGCCTTTTACGCTATCGTCGTTTGCCGGAAACTTGTTGTAGGGGACAATTTCGCAGTAGGTGCTCATTTCGCGCACGCGCCGCCCTATGAGCTGCGTGGTTTGCGAGCCAAAGTCGAGGATGATGAGTTTTTCTTGCACGTTTAAAAATTTGAAAGATGATTTACACAGCTTCAGAAACCTGAAATGCCTACTGCTATTGCCCCAGCTTGAATACGTACGTAATAACCCCGTTTTGGAAAAGAGGCCCGTTGGTTGAGGCGCTGAATTTTGCCCTGCGGGCTGCGCGCTCCGCGGCCTCGTAGAGGGTTGCGTCCATTATCGTAGAGCCCTCCTGCCTTGCCTCGGCCTCCACAACGTTGCCCTCTCTGTCCACCTTGATGCGCACAATCACGCGTCCGGACTGCTGTATGCGGTAGTCCGGCTCGGGGAGCCGGCCCTGCAGGGAGCGTCCCGCAAGGCTGGCGCCGCTAATTTCGCCAAGTCCGCTGCCTGCGGAGTTGGGCGAGCGCGGCGAGCCGTCCGGCGAGCCTTGGTTGCCGGAGGTTGCGCCGCTGCTTTCGCCCTGCGAGGCGGCTGTGCTTTGCCCGGGAAAGAGCGCGTTGCGGTTTACCTCGCGCGGCTTTTCCACAGGCTTCTGGGGCTCGTCGTCCGGCTGTTCGGAGCGCTGCTGGACGTTTTGGTTAGCTTTTTCCTTTTTACGTTTTTTGCTCTTTTTGGGGAGAATGGAGGGAGCCTCCTCGTAGTCCTGCGTGAGGGGCTCCTGCTCCTCCGGCTCGGCTGCGCGCGGCGGCTGGGGGTAGGCTTTGGCCGCCGCTTGTGCGGGCTCCTCCGCGCCTGCTCCGGTTTGCGCGTCGCCAAAGTTTACCAGAATGCCCAGCTCGGCGGGCGGCGGAAAAGGTCGTTGGTATCCCCACGAAAACAGCATTAGGAGCACAGCGCCGTGAAAAATCACGGTCGCCATCACACCTTTTATTTTGTCCTGCTGCATAGCTTGCTATAAATGGGTAGAAAAAATTACACTCAATCTTCGGGGCTCGTAGCCACAATCACCTTCCAGCGGTTGTTCTTGGCCACGTTCATCACCTTCACCACGTCGTCGAACATTACCGTTTTGTCGGCGTAAATGGAGATGGTTGGGTCTTCCCGTCCGTCGAGCAGCTGGTGTAGCTTGATGGGGAGCTCCGACAGGGTAACGGGCGTTGTGCCGTCCACGTACATGTACGGGCTGTTTTTGGGGATGGAGACGCTCACCGCCGGCTTGGACTGCACCTGATTGCTGCTCTGCGGCAGCAGCAGCTTCAGCGCGTTGGGGCTAATCATGGTGGAGGTAATCATGAAAAATATAAGGAGGAGAAACACCAAGTCGCTCATGGACGCCGTGCTGAATGAGACATCCGTCTTTAGGGTTTGCTTAATTGCCATGCGATTTAAAGTTCAAAAAATCAGTACTTACTCTTGTATCAACGCCTGCGGGACTACTTTTTTCTTGGAGTAGAGCATGTCCATAAACTCCATGGTGCTTGCCTCGAGCTGAAAAACGACGCGCTGCACCTGCGATATCAGGAGGTTATAGCCAAAGTAGGCGATAATGCCCACAATAAGCCCCGCGATGGTGGTTACCATGGCCTCGTATATGCCCGACGAGAGCAGCTGAATGTCGAGGTTGTTGCCCGCATTAGCCATGTTGAAGAACGCCCTCACCATGCCGGTCACCGTGCCCAGAAAGCCCAGCATGGGCGCGCCGCCGGCGGTCATGGCCAAAATTACCAGCCCTCTCTCTAACCTTGCCACCTCAAGGTTTCCTTCGTTTTCGATGGCGGTTTGAATGTCGCTGAGGGGCGCGCCTATGCGCTTAATTCCCTTTTCGATGAGGCGCGCCTGCGGGATGGCGCTCGCTTGGCACAGCGCAATGGCCGCGTCGGTACGATCGTTCAGGATGTACTCCCGAATGTTGCTCATAAAGTGGGCGTCTACCTTAGAGGCGCGGTGGATAGCCAAAAAGCGCTCGGAAAAGATGAAGATTGCGATGATGGAGAGGAGCGCGATGGGGAACATTACCCACCCGCCCTTCATAGCAAGCTCAATAAAATCAATTTGTTGTTGTTCAACTGCCTGAAGCAGTACAAAGTTTATAGACATTAGTTTATGTAGTTATGTATGAAACATGAAAAATATATCCCACAAAATTACTGCGAAATTTGAAAAAACCGTAATCAGAGCTTAATAATGCAGGTTAAATACTATTAAACAAGATGTTCCGGTTTCACTGTCGCTCGCGGTTGCTGTCCGGTAGCGCGGAGGTTTCCTGCCGGCTGTCTTGCGACGTTACAACGGCCTTACCGGCTTTTTTCGCATTTTTTCGGCTGTGAAACATTGCCCTCCACAAGTCGGTAAAGCTGTCGAAGTCTTCCTGATAAAAGACGCCAACGCCGTAGCGGTTGCTTCCGGCAACCATTTCGGTGTACTGGTCGTTGGAGTGGCCAAACATTTTCACCCTCACTTTTCCGGACTTATCGAGCGTTACCTCCAAATCTACCTCCGTTGCAAATTCGCTGCTGTTGGGGTTGAGCTGCTTGCGCTGGGACTGGTGATCCACGTTGGCGTTTAGGGTTACCCTGTCGGTAAAAAAGCCCTTGTTGAATGAGAGGGAGTACTCTTCTGTGTTGGCGAGGTCAATCGAGACGCCAACGTTTGCGTTCATGGCGCGCGAAAAGATGTCGGAAACTTGGGCGAACATAACGTTGCTGAGAATGCTGCTTTGCTCGGAGCTGGTTACGTCCTGCTGCGGCATGAAGCGGTCTATCAGGAGCAGGGAGAGGAACTGCGTAGTCATGTTGTTCTCCATGTTCAGCTGCGCCAGCATTCGGTCTTTGGTTTCGTTGTCGGCCGTTGGGGCGTCGATGGAAAGGTTCAGCTCGGGGGCGGCCAGACTTCCCGTCATGCTTACCTTGCACTCAATGGGTATGGCGCGCTCGTATCGTCCGGTGGTGTCGCCCAGCAGGTCGGAGAGGGGCGCGCGCAGCTTGTAGGTGGCGTGGACGTTGGCGGTTGCCGCGGCGAGCTCGCCGTTGAAGTTGATGGAGCTTCCGTTGTCTATTTTGAATTTTTTGGTCACCAGATTTTGGACGGAGATGGCGTACTCGCCGCGCAGCATGACGTAGGTGCCGAACAGCCGGAATACGTTCTTTGCCGGCTCTATCTCAAACTTGATGTTGCCGTTGCCCGCCGCTTTGATGGCGTTGCCCGTTTGCTGGTTTAGCAGCAGCGTAAGGTTGGCGTCGTTTGTGACGTTAAGGTTGAGGTCAACCTTTAGGTTGAACTTGCGGGTTGCTTCTTCGTCCTTTTTTACCTCCACCTTCTTATCGTGCGCCACAAAGTCAATAAAGCTGCGGCTCTGCATCTGCGCTTTTGGCCCCAGCAGGATTGAGAACGCCGTTTTTTCGTTGGTTGTGGCCGTTGCGCTGATGCTGGTTTCACCCCGCCTCCCGTCGATTTGTACGGTTCCCGTGGCGTAGCCCTGCCCGTAGAAGTAGTCGTTGTGCCGCTCGGTGGTGTTGAACACGTGCAACTTGTTGGGGGTTACCTTTAGCGAGTAGTAGAATTTGTCCGGCGTGGTGAGGTTTGCCAGCGTAAAGTCTACTGAGCCCGCGTTGTTTGCGTCGTCGGTCGCGGTCATGTTGCGTATTTTGAGGGTGCTGTTTGCCATTTCCACGGGGCCGCTCACCTTAAACCTTGCGTTCAGGTAGTCCACGGTGAGCTGTCCGTGGCTCATGAAGAGCTCTCCGTTGAGCTGCAGCTGCTTCAGCGGCCCCGTAATGTCGAGGTCGCCGCTTAGCGTTCCGCCAAGGTCCGACAGCGTGCTCTCCACTATTGGCGACACGTGGTACAGGTCCAGCTTGTTGAGCTTTGCCTGCGCCGTCAGCTCGCCGTCGCCCTTGAGCGTTCCCGACACGCTCAGGTTTTCCTCACCGCCTTTGCTGATGTTCAGGTGCACGGACACGTCCTCCTCGTTTTCCGCAATGGAGGTGTGGAAGGTAACGTCGCCCACCGGTTTTTGGGCAAAGGTAACGTCGGAGGCCTTTACGTTGGCGGAGAACAGCGGCATAGGCGCGAGCACCCCGCGCGCGGAGATGCTGCCCGACACGTCGCCCGTCAGCTCAACGCTGTTGTTCAGCGTGCGTATCAGCGGCGCTACGGACAGGTTGCGCACCTCGCACAGGAGCGTATCGCGTACGTCAGGAGATATTACGCCGTTGATGCAGAGTAGCTGCCGCTCGTTTTCCACCTTAAAGCTATCAATGGTGTAGCGCCGGTCTTCTATCCTGATTTTGCTTTTCGACAAGCTCCAAGGCATGTCGCCCAGCGCCAAGATGGTGGGGAACAGCTCCACGTCCAAGCCTCTTTTGCCGTGCGCATCCTCAAAAAACGCCACCTGCGTTTTTACCTGCCCCGAGGCAATGGAGGTTTTGTAGCCGAGCGTTAGCGCGAGGAGGTCGTTTTGCAGCGTGCCGACCATTGTGCAGCGTTGCAGCTTCAGGTTGCCCGAGGTTGCCTCCGCCGCGTTGGCGCTAAAGCGCAGCTGCGAGCTTTGCGACGCGGCGTTTAGGCGGACGTTGGCGATGCTCAGCTCGCCGTAGCGAATGGCGGGCGCGTTGACGCTCAGCTTTACGCAGCTGATGTCGGACGAAATGCAGCCGCTCACCTGCGTGCTGTCGGCTATCGTGAAGCTGGGGATGAGCAGCTGCTGGAGCTTTTCGGCGTTTTTGGTCAGCGCCGAAAAGGTGTACTCAAACTTGGGGTGCAGCGGCGCCTTGCTGTGGGGCGCTGCCTTTGCCTTTGCCTCTCCCGCTTCGGCGGTTTTTTCTGCATGAATGAGGTTGCGGTAGGTTGGGATAAAGTAGCTGACCATGCTGTCTAACGCCTGCACGATGTTCTCCATGCCGCCCTTGGCGGTGATGCTTGCCTCCAGCACGTCCGACTTGAGCGAGAGGCGCTCGGTATCGCCCGTGTGCCTTGCCTCCAGCAGGATGGAATCCGCCGGAAATTCTCCCTTTGTGGAGGTGTACTTTGCGCTGTTAATCGTAAGGTTTCCGGAAAAATTGTCTATGCTGTTACCCTCCAGCTTGGCAACGGCCTCCAGCGTTAGCTGCGAGAGGCTGTCGCGCCGGTTGAGGCCGGTGGCGGCAAAGTCGGCGTGGTGCACCTGCAGCTTGAAGTCGAACTGCGATTTCTCCTGCTCAAAGTTGGCAATGCCGCTAAAGCCAAAGCTCATGTTGGCGTCGCTGCATACGAGCTCGCCCTCGAAAGATTTTTCGGTAATCAGCCCCTTAACTTTGGTGTTGCGGTAGGGGTAGCCGTAGAGCTCCACCATGGGAATGTTGAGGTCGGCGTTTAGCGACAGGCTTTTGATGCTCCTGAAAGTTCCGCTCACCTTTCCGTAAAGGCTAATTTCCCCCATGATGGAGTCGTTGAGCAGCGTGCCGAGGTGAAAGTTATCGGTGCCCAGCGTGCCGTTGATGAGTATGGCGGAGTCGGGCGCGGGGACGAACGAGAGGTCGCCGGTGAGCGTCCCGATGTCCGACCGCAGCACGCCGTCGGCAACAAAGTTGCTCAAAAATCCGGTAAAGCGCGCCTTTCCCTGCAGGCTGCCCAGCTGCTGCAGCAGCGCTCGGTGCTTGGCGTACTTGCTCTTCAGCGCGGCGTCGGCGGTGAAAACGTCTTCGGGGTTGCTCTCAAAGTTTTTCACGTCGAACATAAAAAAGGTGTTCTGCGGGTCGGGCAGCCCCTGCATGGAGAAGCTGACCTTTGCCGCGGTGCCTTTGCCAAAGCGAAGCATCAAATCGCGCCCCCTGAGGTTGCACACCTGCCCGCTGACAAGCCCCGTCAGCCCCACGTTCAGGTGCAGCTTGGACATGTTGGGCGCAAAAAAGGCAATGGTGTATAAGTCCACGTTGGACGAGGTGAAATCTGCCGACATGGTTACCTTCTCCACGTAGCGGGTAAAGTCGGAGAAGCTGCTGTAGTCCATCCGGTAGTACTTGGCGTTGATGTCCGAGAAGTCGTCCCGCAGCTTGAGCTTTTTTACTTCGATAAAGGTAGGCGCCACGCTTACCTCGCCGGACAGGTGCTGCAGGTGGAAGCCGCTGCGCTCCCGCAGCTGCAGGTACCTCAGCCGGCACTGCATGGTGTCGCCCTCCATGTTCAGGTTGCTCACCCTGAACGACACGTCGCTCACGAGGAGATGCTTGAAGTCGATGGCGCTGTCGCGCGCGTCGCCCTGCCGGCAGCGGTCAACGTAGCTGAAGAACAGCTGGTCGGCCTCTACGCTCTGCACGCGGATGTGGAAAGGTTTTTCCGTAGGCTCCTTGGGGGTAGGGTTCACGGTGGTGTCTTTTAGCCTGCTGAGCAGCAGGCCTAAGTTGAGAACGCCCGCCGTATCTTTTTCGAGGTATAGCCGAGCGTCGGTCAGGCGCAGCGTCCCAACCTCTACGTGCCTGTCGGACGGGCTCAGGCGCGTGAGCGACCCCATTACGCGGTTTGCAAAAATTAGCGTATCCCCCGACAGCCCTTGCACATATACGTCGTGCAGCACAAGGCGGTTAAATAGCCGGAAGCGGACAGCGCCAACGCTTACTTTTGTTTTCAGCTTGCCGGACAGCATTTTAGTTGCTTCGTCCACCAAATACTTTTGCACCTTGGGATGCCGCACCGTAAAAACAGCCGCTGTAGGCAACAAAAAGAGCATCAGCCCTATTACACCTAATATGACGAGTAACTTTTTCAAGAAAATTGGAAATAAAACTTGCTTAATCGGGCAAAGTTACTATTTTTGTTCGTGTATTGGGGCATGTAAGGCGATGGAAAGATTTAATTTATACAGCAAAAAAATTAATTTATACGAATACAAATGGCAGCAAGCGATATTATTTTGGGGATAGAATCTTCGTGCGACGACACCTCGGCGGCGGTGGCGCGCGGTACCGTGTTGCTCTCCAACGTGATTGCCAACCAAAGCGTGCACGAGGCGTACGGCGGCGTTGTGCCCGAGCTGGCGTCGCGGGCGCACCAGCAGCATATCATTCCGGTGGTTAACCGTGCGCTGGAGGCCGCGCAGGTGCGCCCTCACGAGGTGAGCGCCGTGGCCTTCACGCGGGGGCCCGGGCTCATTGGCTCGCTGCTGGTGGGCGTGTCCTTTGCCAAGGGGCTTGCGCTGGCCACCGGCGCGCCAATGGTGGAGGTCAACCACCTGCAAGGGCACGTCATGGCGCACTTTATCGACGAGCCCAACGCGCTGACGCCGCACCCCAAGTTCCCGTTTCTCTGCCTGCTCGTTTCGGGCGGGCATACGCAGCTGCTGCTGGTCGCCAAGCCGCTGGCGCACGAAATCATAGGTCAAACCATTGACGACGCCGCCGGCGAAGCCTTTGACAAGTGCGCCAAGGTGATGGAGCTGCCCTACCCGGGCGGCCCCGTCGTCGACAAGCTGGCGGCGCAGGGCAACGCGCAGCGGTTTAGCTTTGCCAAGCCGCAAATGGCGGGCTTGGACTACAGCTTTAGCGGGCTAAAAACGTCGTTCCTGTACTTTCTGCGCGACCAAGTGGCGCAAAATCCCGCCTTTGTTGCCGAAAACAAAGCCGACCTGTGCGCATCGCTACAGCGCACCATTATTGAGATACTGCTCCACAAGTTGGAGAAAGCGGTGGCGCAAACGGGCGTAAAGGAGGTTGCCATTGCAGGCGGCGTATCGGCTAACGCGGGGTTGCGCAGCGCGGTCAGCGCGCTTGGCAAAAGGCACGGCTGGAGCACCTACCTGCCGCCCCTGCGCTACACCACGGACAACGCCGCCATGATTGCCGTTGCAGGCTACTTTAAGTACCTCAGCGGAGAAACCGCAGGCTTGGATGTTGCGCCGCTGGCGAGAATGTAGGAATGGGGGAGAGAATGGGGGAGGGAAATCCTGATGCTTCATATTTTATTCAAAAGCTCATCTGCTTTCATTTTCATTTTGGAAAAAGCAAACAGCTTCTTACCCAAATCTTTCAGCGAAGCGCCGATGTGGTACAAATCGTTGTCTATCAAAAGAAAACGGTCATGTATGTTGGATTTTTCTTCTATGAGAATTTCGGAGTACTGGGCGTTATGCCGCGTCAGGTCGAGCTGCAACGCGCCGGAAATTTTCTTTGTGTAAATAGTTGCCTTTACGCTGGTTTTGCGCTTTGAAAGCAAGGTCAAAACGCTGATGTCGATGTAGTTGTCAATCACAATAATTTCGCTCTTTGCCCTTTCAATTAAATCGGAAATAAATTTGTAAGCATCAAAAATCTGCCCGTCGTAGAACACTCCCTCGTAGGGCGGCAGCTCCGTCCGGACAATAAAGTCAACTTTCTTTTCCGTTTCCGTCATTCTGTCCTCCAGCTGCTCAAAGCGCTGGTTAATGGCGTAACCCCGCAGCAAATACTCTTTCAACGTTTTGGTTGCCCAGATACGAAATTCAACACCTCTTCGTGATTTCACGCGATACCCAACCGAAATAATCATGTCAAGATTGTAGTACGACACAACTCTCTGAACCTCGCGGCCACCTTCCTTTTGAACTGTCAAGAAATCCTTGACAGTTGAAATTTGCTCCAGCTCGCCTTCCTTGAATATGTTTCTGACGTGCAGGCTGATATTCTGCTTTGTGGTTTCAAACAAAACGGTCATTTGCGACTGCGTCAGCCACACTGTGTCGCTGTCAATCATAACCTCCAGCTCGATGGAGTTGTCCGGCTGATAAAGAATAATTTCGTTCTTTATTTTAGCAACTTTTGTTATCATTCTTTGTTTATACTTGCGCTGTAAAGGTATAAATCATTTTTGAAATTGCCAGACAGGTGTTACCATTTAGTATGATTTATCGCACTTTTTTAGTTGTTTTTAAACAAAAAAATGTCTACAAATGAGGGTTGACAGCGAAAGAACGGGAG
>JAITQP010000237.1 GCA_031288885.1 Prevotellaceae bacterium
AGCTATGGCACGCTACCTTGACCCCAAAAACGACCTGACGTTTAAGCGCATATTCGGCGAGCACCCCGATTTGCTCATCAGCTTCCTGAACGCCCTGATGCCGCTGGCCCCCGAGCAGCAGATAAAGAGCGTAAAGTACCTCTCGCCCGAGCAGGTACCCAACAATCCCGCAAAGAAAAACTCCATTGTGGACGTGCGCTGCACGGACAACTTTGGCCGCCGGTTTATCGTGGAAATGCAGATGTACTGGAGCAACACCTTTGCCAGCCGCATGCTGTTCAACGGCGCCAAAGCGTACGTTCACCAGCTGGATGCGGGCGAGGACTACGAACTGCTGCAAACAGTCTACGGGCTATGCATCACCAACGACATTTTTGACCACAAAACGGCGGAGTTCTACCACCACTACCAGCTGGTAAACCGTAAGAATACGGAGGAGGTCATCGACGGGTTGGAGTTTGTGCTGGTGGAGTTGCCCAAGTTCACGCCCACGAAGTGGTCAGACCGGAAGATGGCGGTGCTGTGGCTTCGCTTCCTCAAGGAGGTGAAGGAGCAGACGCGCAAGGTTCCCGCAGCGCTCCTGTCCGACAAGAAGATAAGCAAGGCGTTGACCCTATGCGAGGAGGGGGCATTTACGCCGGAGGAGCTGGCGGCGTACGAGAAGTACTGGGACATCGTCAGCACCGAGAAAGCGCTCATCACCCGCAGCGCTACCGAAGGTGAGGCCCTTGGCATTGAAAAAGGGCGCGCTGAAGGGCGTGCTGAGGGCGAGGCTATTGGCATCGAAAAAGGCCGTGCTATTGGCATCGAAAAAGGCCGTGCAGAGGGTGCGGAGGAGGCTACCAGAAAGGTGGTGCTTAACGCCCTGCGTAGCGGCATTCCGATAGCGCAAATTAAGGCCATTACCAACCTGTCGGAAAAAAAAATTCGGGAAATTGCTAAAAGTTAAGGATGTGACGCAGCAGTTGCTATGCTGATTGTAGCAATAAAGAGCTGCTCAAAATTCCGCTAAGCTAAGAGGCGTTTGGTCTGTGCATTTGCAATCCGAAATTTCCAACTTTCAACTTTCTTGCTTATATTTGCAACGTTTACGTGGTTAGATTATTAACTAAAAACCTGATAAAATGCCCAACTTAAAAGACATTGTAGGCGAATTTGCCGTAGAAGGCAAGGTAGAAGAGGTGAAGCCTCTTGGCGCGGGTCACATTAACGACTCGTACATGGTGCGCACGCAAGGCGGCGCGCCGGATTACGTATTACAGCGCATCAACCACCACATATTTAAGGATGTGGACGCGCTGCAAAACAACATAAAGCGGGTGACCGACCACATCCGCAAAAAGCTGCTGGCGCAGCACGAGCCGGACATAGCCCGCAAGGTGCTCTCCCTAACGCCCACCACGCAGGGCGCGCTCTACCACCGCTCCCCCGAGGGCGACTACTGGCGCGTAATGCCCTACATTGCCAACAGCAAGAGCTTAGACGAAGTTTCGCCAAAGCTGTCGTTCCTCGCGGGGCGGGCGTTTGGCACCTTTCAGGCCATGCTCGCCGATTTGCCCGCGCCGCCGCTGGTGGAAACTATCCCCAACTTTCACAACATAGAGGCGCGCTTGGTAACTTTCCGCGAAGCAGTGAAAAATAACCTTGCCGGACGCCTGCCAAAGGTTGCGGACATTGTGGCGGAGCTCGAAAAGCGCGCCGACGACATGTGCCGAGTGGAGCAGCTGCACCGCGACGGGAAGCTGCCCAAGCGCATCAACCACTGCGACACAAAGGTGAACAACATGCTCTTTGACAGCGCCACCGACGAGGTGCTCTGCGTGGTGGACTTGGATACGGTAATGCCCGGCTTTGTGGTGTCGGACTTTGGCGACTTTATGCGCACCGGCGCAAACCACGGCAAGGAGGACGACGAAAAGCTGGATAACGTGTTCTTCCGCATGGATATTTTTGAAGCCTACGCAAAGGGCTACTTAGAAACGGCCAAGGGCTTCCTGACGCCGCTTGAGGTGGAGCTGCTGCCCTTTGGCGCAAAGCTGCTTACCTACATGCAAACGGTGCGCTTCCTCACGGACTATCTGGACGGCGACACCTACTACAAGGTAAAGCATCCGGAGCACAACCTGCAGCGCACAAAGGCGCAGCTGAAGCTCCTGCTGAGCATGGAGGAGAATTACCCGAAAATGCTTGAGCTTATTCACAGCCTATGATACGCGTGCCATACCTTCCGTTGCCTCATCTACAGTCGGTAGATGATATAGCGTCGCAGCTCTTTGCGCAGGCGCCGGCGCACCCCATTGCCTGCGCCTGCTGGAGCAATGATTTTCCCTACACCCCCAAGGTAGAGGTGCAGGTGGCGCACACCGGCTCGCACCTGCTGCTGCGCTACGAGGTGCAGGAAAACAGCATCAGGGCAAAATATACGCAGCATAACGAGCGCGTGTGGACGGACTCGTGTGTGGAGTTTTTTGCCTCGCTCGACGGCAACCAAACGTACTACAACTTTGAGTTCAGCTGCATCGGGACGCCGCTGCTGCGCTACAACGTAAAGCCCCACGAGGGCGACATGGCGTCGCCCCAAACGCTGGACGGCATCCTGACCCGCAGCTCGCTGGGGCGGCAGCCCATAGCGGAGGTGAAAAATGGGGACGTGTCGTGGCAGCTCGTTGTTGCCATTCCGTGCGCCGCCTTCTTTGCCCACCGCCTGACCGACCTGCGGGGGCAAACGCTCTCCGGCAACTTCTACAAGTGCGGCGACGAGCTGACCGAGCCTCACTACCTGTCGCTTTTCCCCATTCGCACGCCAAAGCCAAACTTTCACACGCCGGAATTTTTCCAAAACATTCTTTTAGGTGATTAACGGGTAATGGTAAATATTTTAGGGGCGGGTTTCAAACCTGCCCTTTTTTGTGTTCCAATGGCGTACACGTGTGAGCGAGTTTGAAACCCGCCCACACAACGCGCCATTAATCACTAAAATTGCGCTATTCACAAAAAATCGTATCTTTGCGGCGCGGTGCACCGCCACTTCTAACCTCTAACCGTTAGTTCGTAATTCCTAAATCCTAATTATTCTTTTGTCCATTATCAACTCCATATTCAACCTGATGTTCAAAAGCCGCCTGACGGAGATAGATTACTTTCGTAAAAATCCGATAGCGGTGCAAGAGCGTCAGCTGCTGCAAAACATAGAGAGCTCGAAAAGTACGGAATTTGGTCGCCGCTACGATTTTCAGTCGGTAAAGAGCGTTGACGCGTACCTGCAGCGCGTTCCCCT
>JAITQP010000258.1 GCA_031288885.1 Prevotellaceae bacterium
GCCCCACGGGAGTATATTCTCGCGCAGGCGGCGCGCTACCGCCTCCAGCTGCTCCAGCTCCACGGCGACGAAACCCCTGACGAGTGCGCATTCTTCAAATCCGGCTACCCTGTTATCAAAGCTTTTGGGATACAAGCGGAGGCGGATTTTGCCGTGACCGCCCAATACGAGGAGGCGTGCAACTACTTTCTGTTCGATGCTAAAACCGCGCTTCGCGGCGGCTCCGGCAAAAAATTCGACCACCGGCTGCTGGCAAGCTACCACGGGCAAACGCCCTTTTTCCTGAGCGGCGGCATTGCCCCCACAGACGCAGCAGACATTGCCGCGCTACGCCTACCCCGCTGCAAGGCTATCGACATAAACAGCCGCTTTGAAATCTCCTCCGGAGTAAAAAGTGCGGCGGAAGTCGGGAGATTTATCGAAACGGTCAGGTTAGCGGCTATCTGACCGCTAAGCTACTTCTTCTCCGGAAAATACTTTTGATTTCTATAAATGTACAGGGTTTCGTTTTCGTTATGACGTGGGTTTAGGAAGAACATGAGGTTGTCGATAAGGCTGGGTTTTATTTCGGTTTCAAAAACCAAATCGGGAAAATGTTGCTTCAGCGCGTTCACCTGCTCGGTGGCGACATCGTTGGCGACTAAAAGCACAAAGCGCGGCTCGCTTCCGCTTTCCAGCAGGCGTTGCGCGTCAGCAGCGACGTTGTAGCGGTCAATATCTTGTACCGTCGGCCATTCGCCAAGGTAAAACAGCGGCAAAGTTGGGACGTTGTTCATTTTTGCGAGCAACTCTACCTGCTCGTAGCGCGACAGGTAGAGCATGGACTCCACCCTCGCCTTTTTGGAATAGTGTACGGTGATAATGCACAACAGCACAGCGTTTGCCACCATAAAAAACTTCCAGCTGCCCCGCGCGAACTTGTTCAGCCATGCAACCTTGCCGTACGCCGCCAGAAACTCGCTCCAGCTTATCAACCCCAAAATGATGACGAAGGGCACAATGGTAAGGATGAAACGCTCCTGCTTGTTGATAAAAAAACTATGAAAGAGCAGAAACACGAAGCTGGGTAAAAACAGCAGCAAGTACTTACGCCACTTAACAAAAAATCCACCGAAAATAAAAATGCTCACGGGAGGAATAAGTATGCCGGCTATCAGCGCAACGTACTTGAAAGGGCCGCCGCCCGGGTAGTCTCCGGGCTGCACCACCACAAGGTTGTAGTGCAAGTATTCTATGAACTCCACGCAGGGTTTTCCCCAAAAGTAAAAGTCCATGCTGCCCTGTATTAAAAACATGCTGAGCAGCGCGCCGCCTCCCCACACAAAGGCGTTGCGGAACTTGCCGAGGCAAAGCAGCGCCAAGCCAAAGCCCGCCAGCATGAGGATAGCCTGATAACGAAATGAAAAAGCAACCCCTGCCACCAAGCCCGAAAGCAACACAGTTTTTAGGTTGGGGCTATCACGCTTAATGTACATCCACACCCCCCAGAGCAGAAAAGGTATGCAGTGAACTTCTACCAAGTTTCGCACGCTCAGCCATGGCATAAACCAAAACGCCGCCAGTAACCATCCTACCTGCGCCGCCAGCTTCTTTCCGGCGTACTTTCCGGCTATCTTATACCCAAAGTAAACGATGGTGAGCGAGTAAACGGCGTGTAAAATTCTCACCACGTACATTTTTGCCTCGGGCGAGGTGACACCTATCGCATTTAGCAGCACGAAGAGTAAGTAGTGCAGCCCCATGTAGAAAAAGTTCTGCCCACCGGGGCCTGCGTTGTTAGCGGAGTTTGGCAGCAAGCTGAAAAGGTCAACCCCATCAACCAACGGGGCAATTTTTTCAATAACGCAAAAGTGGTCGTCGTACATGCCGTAACCTCTGGCAAAGATTGCCGCTACCAGCCGCGACAGCAGCGCTACAATAAGGATACACGTCAGCGGTCTTTGGGCGTAACATGCTTTGAAATAGGTGATAATGTTCATTTTTTTGCAATTTATTTGATGAATTTATACTACTTTCGGCAATATTTGATTTTAGTTCGCACAAAGATAGAAAAAATAGCGTTGAAAAAGAACAGCTACCCGTTAATCTCCTCCTTTGCTGATTTTACCATGAAGTAGAGGCGGTTGAAAACGTTTACCTCGCTGGTGCCTGCGTCGAAGTCGAGGAAAAGGAGGTTGAGCTTGGGGTACTTGTCCTTCATGCGCTTCTCTACGCCCTTTGAGATAATCTGGTTGGCAATGCAGCCAAAGGGTTGCAGGCTCACCACGTTGTGGATGCCCTCGGCGGCAAAGGCGCTTATCTCGCCCGGGATGAGCCAGCCCTCGCCGTACTGGTGGGCAAGGTTCACAATCTTGGACGCCTGCTGCGCCAGCTCGTCGATGCTGTGCTTGGGGCGGTGGAAGCGGAAGCTGCGGCTTACCTTTTCGGCGCGGCGGAAGTAGCGGTTCAGGTAGCGGCGCAGCAGGTAGCCCACCACCTTTCCCTTGAGGGTGCGCGTGTCGAGGTGCGCCTTTTTATTCACGTCAAAGTTGATGAAATCCTGAATGAAGAAGTCCAGCAGGGAGGGCACCACCACCTCCACGCCCTGATTGTTGAGCCAATCGACGATGTTGAGGTTGGCAAAGGCGTTGTACTTCAGGTAAATTTCGCCCACTACGCCTACCTTGGCAAACGCGCCCTGCCGCACCGGTACGTTGTTGAAATCCTCCACCGCCTGCTCCAAGAGCCGGTAAATGTGGCTCGGCTTTCCCCCGCTTTCTATGGTTTTCTCCAGCCTGTTGAGGTAGCTGTCGAGCAGCCGGCGCGATTCGCCCTTGTTGACCTCGCGAAATACGGTGGCGTAGTGCATCTTTGAGAGCTCGTCGGCGCAAATGATGGAGGCAAGGAATGGGCGGATGATTTTTGCCCACGGGATGGCAAAGCCCGGCTGCTCGTGCAGGCCGGTGACCACGGCAACCGACACCACGGGGATGTTCTCAAATCCGGCGTTGACCATTGCCTTTTTTATCAGCGGCAGGTAGTTCGACGCGCGGCACTGCCCGCCCGTTTGGGTGATGGCCACCGCCGTGTTGGCCAAGTCAAACTCGCCGGACTTGAGCGCCTTTATCACGTCGCCTATGACGGTGATGGCGGGGTAGCAGATTTCGTTGTTGGCGTGGCACATTCCCTCGTCAACGGCCTGCGCGTCGGTTACGGGCAGCGTGTGGAGGTGGTATCCGCACAGCTTAAACAGGGGCGGAAATACGCGCGAGTAGACGTCGGAAAATAGCGGGGCAATGATGGTTCGCTTTTGGTCTTCGGGCATGAAGGGCTTGGTGGTTTTTCGCTGCCTGCCGCTCGGGCGCAGCTTCATGCTGCTGTATCGAGCAAACTCCACCACCGAGCGCAGGCGCAGGCGTATGGAGCCGGTGCTGCTGATTTCGTCCACGCGGATGAGGTTGTTGTTCTTGCCGGCGGTTTGCAGCACCTCCTTCACTTCGTCGGTGATGATAGCGTCGGGCCCGCAGCCAAAGGAGTTGAGCTGCACCATGCGCACGTTGGAGGGCTGGCGCGCCACCCACTTTGCGGCGTTGGTGATGCGCGCCGGATAGCCCCACTGCGACAGGTAGAGGTCGCTCTTTTCGGTTTCCACGTTGGGCAGCACGTCTTCGGTTATCACGTTCACGCCGAGCTCCGTCAGCATCTCCGCCGTTTGCTGGTTAATGAGCGGGTCAACGTGGTAGGGTCGTCCCGAGAGCACCATCAGCTGCCGCCCCTCGCGCAGCGACCGCTCTATGACCTCCTCGCCCTTTTTCCTGATGGCGTCCTTAAAGGCGCGCTGCGCCGCGAGGGCTTCGGAAAAGGCGCGGTTGAACTGCGCTGCGCGAATTTTCAGCCCGTGCTCGCGGAGCGACTCTATGTATCCGCGGCAGGCGGCCCGCAGCAGCGCCTCGTCGCGGAACGTCACGGTGGGGGCGTCCACGCCAATGTTCCAGCGCTTTTTGGGGTTAATGGCGCTCTTCACCACCTCCGCGTAGCCCGTCACAATGGGGCAGTTGAAGGTGTTGTGCGCCGGCGCGGTTTCCTTTTCGCGAAACACCATCGGCATAAAAATTCTGTCCACTTTCTTTTCGGCAAGGTCAAAGATATGCCCGTGCACCAGCTTTGCCGGAAAGCAGATGTTATCGCTCATCACCGTTCCCATTCCCTTTTCGTACAGCGCCATGGTGGAGGGCTCCGAGAGCACCACGCTCACGCCGCAGCGCGTGAGCAGCGTGTTCCAGAACGGGAAGTTCTCGTACACGTTGAGCGCGCGCGGTATCCCAACGGTGAGCGTATCGAAGTCCGCGCGTCCGGTGGCGGCATTCTTAAACAGCAGGTTGTACTTGTAGCGGAGCAGGTTGAAGCCCTTTTCGCCGGTTTTGCCCTTGCTCGAGAAGATGCGCTCGCACTTGTTGCCGCCAAAGAAGACGTTGCCGTTGTCGAACTCAAACCGGCTAATGGTGCAGTGGTTTTCACAACCTTTGCAGATAAGCTGCTTCTTTTTATGCTTATCTACATCGTTAATATTTTCTAATAAAAGCATTTTTGATATAATTCATTAATCATCAATCAGTATTTTGCCAACCGCCTTCTCTCCCCTGTCGGAGGTAAGCGTAAGCACGTAAATCCCCGCGCTCCAGCTCGAGGTGGGGATGGCGAGCGTTGAAGCGCGCACGTTCTTTTGCTCGTAAACCACCGCCCCGCTGAGGCTGTACACGCGCAGCGAGGCAATATGGCCGGCGGCGCTCTCCACCCAAACCTTTTGCCGCGCAGGGTTTGGGTAAATTTTGAGGCGACTTTCAAATTCGCTTTGGCGCACCGCAGTGGTGGGGCACATGGTATTTACGCACAGCTGGGCTGCCTGCGACTCCGCGCTGCCCATATCGTTGCTCACCACGCACGAGTAGTAGCCAATGTGCCTGTTAGCGGCGCTGCCGATGGCGTAGAGGAGCGAGGTTGCTCCGGCAACGTCCCGTCCGTCCTTTTTCCACTGGTAGCGGAGGTTCGTTCCCGTTGCCTGCACGGTAAAGGCAACCGCTTCCCCCAGCGCGACTTCCCTCTTTGTGGGCTGCGCAGCGATTTTAGGCGCAACGCTGCGGTCTGCCACCTGTACGTAAAAAAACTTGGCGGCGGGCGCAAAGGATGCGTCCCCCGATTGCCACGCCACCATGCGCACGGTTCCCACGCTAAACAGCGTCAGCGTGCACTCCTTTAGCGACGCCACCACGCCGCTGTCAACAGCGTAGCGCAGCGGACGGTTGTCGGCGTCGTAATCGGGCAGGTTGAGCGCCCCGTCTGCAAGGCGCACATCGTAGTGGCTGGCTACGGGCAGCTCGCGCTCCTGCCCGCCAAAGGCAAAGGTTGCGCTCACGGGGGTATGGTCGGAGGTCGTCGTATTATAGCTGGGGATGCTCTTCGTTACGCCGGTTTCGTACTGCGCGCTGTCTACGCAAAACGGAAACAGCTCGTCGGAAATCATAATGTGGTCTATCAGCGAAAGCTTTTCGCTGATTTGGCTCGAGAGAAAGCGGTAGCTGAGGGAGTCGTCCACAAAATTCTTGTAGGGCGATGGCTCGCTGTTGTACGTTGACACGTCAACATCATCGTTGTAGTCGCCCAACACAATGAGCTTTTTTGCCGCGTAGTCGCTGCTGCCGAGCAAGGCCTTCAACCCCTGCGACGCTACCTTGCGGCGCTCGTAGCTCGCGGCGTCGCCGTACGCCTTGGCGTGCAGGTTAATGAGCGTTATGGGGATGCTGTAGCCTCCGGCGCTCAGGTTTAGGGGGAACTCCACGGGGTAACGCCCGCTCGACCACGCGTTGTACGTTCCGGCGTTGGTCATCAGGAAAGGCTTATCGGCAAGGGATACGCGGCTTTTCCTGTACACAATGGCTTCGCTCTGCGCGCATTTCGACTGGGCGAAGGGCACGATATGCCCGCCCCACGCGCTGCCCAGATGCTTCAGCACGGTGTCGAGGCTTTTTGTCGGGTTGTTGGTAACCTCCTGCAGCGCCACCACATCTGCGTCCAGCCTGCGGATGAGGGTAGCCACGTTGGACATTTGCAGCGACTCGTTGCTCGGGCCGTTGCTCGGGCAGCCGAGCCACTCGGCGTTGAGCGTGGCAACCTTAAAGGGCATCCCGCCCGCCGCCTTTTCCTGCCGCACAACGCCCGTTACCGCAATGCTCCCAAGCAGCTCGTTGCTCGGGCTGAGGAGGATAACGGAGGAGGTGATGGCGCTATCGGAAAAACCGCCACAGGTGGGGGCAAAGCGCACGTAAACGGTTTGGGGTTTACCCCCCGCCAGCTCGTTGGCGGATATGGCGAGAGGACTTTGGCTATAGCTGCTGCCTGTCCGCGACACCTGCACCTGCGAGCTGGGCTGCACAACAACGCTGCCGCTAAAGCTGCTCGCCGTAACCGTAAGCTGCTGCGCCGCCGACGCGCCGCCAACCACCACGCCCGCAAACGTTAGCTGGGCGGGCGTGCAGGTTACTTGCGCCTGCGCAATGAAGCCAGCCGGCAGCAGCGCACACAGCAGCAAATAGGTATTCCTTGCGCTCTTCATTCTTCGCTAATCGTTAGTGAGTGTTCATGGCAATCAGCGCCGCGCCGTACGCCCCCATGAGCTCGGGGATTTTGCTGCACGTAACCTTTTTGCCGGTTACGACCTCCAGCGCGCGCTGTATGGAGGCATTTTTAAACGCGCCTCCCTGCACCACAATATTATCCCCCAGCTCTTGCAGGTCGTTAAACTTTAGCACCTTAAAGAGGCAATTTTTGATTACCGAGTACGAAAGTCCGGCGGCAATATCGGCGGTGGTGGCATTTTCGCGCAGCGACTGCTTCACCTTTGAGTTCATAAACACCGTGCAGCGCGTACCCAAATCGCAGGGATGCGTGGCGGTGCAGGCAAGCGCGGCAAACTCCGGCGCCGCGTAGCCGAGCGACTTCCCAAACGTCTCCACAAACGAGCCGCAGCCCGACGAGCAGGCCTCGTTGAGCTCCACGCGGCTGATTTCGCCGTTTTTTATAAAGATGGCTTTCATGTCCTGCCCGCCGATATCGAGCACAAAGCTCAGGTCGGGGTTGAGGTAGTGCGCAGCGGTGTAGTGCGCAATGGTTTCCACCACGCCGTGGTCTATGCCAAAGGCGGCGCGAATGAGGTCTTCGCCGTAGCCTGTGACGGCGCTGCCGGCTATTTTCACGCTTTTTTCCGCCGCCTTAAGCTTATTGGCAAAATCCTGCAGCCCATGCTTTACCGCGTAGAGCGGGTTGCCGTTGTTGTGCGCGTAGTAGCTATACAAAAGCTCCTTGCTTTCGCCAATAATGGCGATTTTGGTGGTGGTTGAGCCGCTGTCTATCCCCACGTAGCAGCGATTTCCGTTGTAGGCGGCGATGGGCACTTTCTTCACCAGCTCCACCTCCTTTTCGTGCTGTAGCCAGTGCTCGCGCTCCGCGTCGCCGGAAAAGAGCACGGGGAGGGCGTTTTTGCGGGGCGCCACCGCCGTGCGCTCCTCCGAGATGCGCCGCCGCAGGTCGTCAATATCAAGCTCAAGGCGCGCCGCCTCCATGAGCGCCGCCCCGTGCGCCGATACAATTTCGGGGTGGTCGGCGTTAACCACGTCGCGCGGCTGGAGGTTCATGGCTTTCAGGAAGAAATCTTTTAGCAGGGGGAGAAAGGAGAACGGGCCTCCGCAGAACATGACCTTTGGGGCAACGTCGCAGGCGCGGGCTAAGGTGTTCATCGTCTGCATGGCCACGGCGTGGAACACCGACGCTACAATATCCGACTTGGGCACCTCCCTGCTGATGAGGTTTTGCACGTCCGTTTTGGCAAACACGCCGCAGCGCGAGGCTATCGCGTAAATGGTGTGCGTGGGCTCTACGTGCCGGTTGAGCTCCTCAATGGGAATGTTGAGCAGCATTGCCATTTGGTCGATAAACGCGCCGGTTCCGCCGGCGCAGTTGCCGTTCATGCGAATGTCCGGCTGGCGGTCGGGGTGAAAGAATATCATCTTGGAGTCCTCTCCCCCCAAATCTACGAGCGTGCGGACGCTTGGGTACTTTTCAAAAATAAGGCGCGACGCGGCCACCACCTCCTGAACAAACGGGATGCGCGCCGCCTCCGAAATGCCCATCCCCGCCGAGCCGGTCACCATGGCGCTGACCTTGCAGTTGCCCAGCGTTGCCCGTATCTCATCAAAAAAGGCGCACACCACCTCCGTTACCTTGGTATTGTGCCGGCGGTAAGCGTTGTAAACCAGCTGACCGTTCGCGTCCAAAACGGCTATCTTGGCAGTTGTTGACCCTACGTCCAAACCCAACCTATATATCATAACTAATTTAGAAACAGCTATTTGAATTATATAACTATGTTATTTTGGGGAGCTTTAAGCATTGGCTGCCATTTTACTTCCCGCCAGCCACCCCGTAGAGAAGGCAATTTGCAGGTTATACCCGCCCGTATTGGCGTCAACGTCAAGCAGCTCGCCGGCAAAGTACAACCCCCTAACCAGCTTCGACTGCATGGTATTTTTGTCAACCTCCTCCAGCAAAACGCCTCCCGCCGTGATAATTGCCTCGCTAAACGGGCGATAACCGGAAGCGTGCAAGGTACAACATTTGAGCGTTTCCACAATCTTCTCCTTGGCGTTTTCACAAACTTTAGCCCTTGCCTGTAGCCCCGCCTGCTCTGCAAAGAACGGTATGAGCGGCGCGGGCATCAGCTTTCGCAAAAGAGCGCCTGTATCTTGGATATCGCTGTGCTGGAGCTCGCGCTCCAGCCTGTTGTGGAGCTGCAGCTTGCTCAGCGCAGGCTTCCAGTCCAGCAGCAGCGCCACTTTTTGCTGCGCCTGCAGCGCGTCAACAATGCTACGGCTCATGCGCAGGGCAATGGGGCCCGAAATACCGAAGCCGGTAAACGTCAGCTCGCCAAACTCTTCGCCTATTTTTTGGCCGTCGGCAATGGCGGTCAGGCGCACGTTGCGCAGCGGCAAGTTGTTGAAGCCAAGCTTTGAAAATCCTGCCACCTCAATGGGCGTGAGCGACGGGCGGGTGGGCGTAATGCTGTGCCCCAGCTGCCTTGCAAAACCGTAACCATCGCCCGTTGAGCCGGTGGCCGGATAGGAAAGCCCGCCGGTAGCCAGCAGCAGGTTTTTGCCGTGCGCTATGCGCTTAACCCCCTTGTGGTCAAATGTGACCGAAAATATCCCCTCGTCGGCGTGCGCAATGCCCGTGACCCGCGCGTAGCACAGCACATCCACCTCCGTGCGCCGCGCCCAGCGCAGCAGGGCTTCGGCAGCCTCCCACGCGTCTTGGCTTGCGGGAAACACCCGCCCGCCCCGCTCCTCGGTAGTGCGCACGCCTATTTTGTTCAGAAATTGTACCAAGTGGGTGTTGAAGAACAGCGAGAATGCAGGGCGCAGAAAGCTACCGTCGGGGTAGATTTTTTGCAAAAATTCATCTATCGGTTTGGTGTTGGTAATGTTGCCGCGCCCTTTGCCGCTAATGCGCAGCTTGCGCAGCGGCTTCTCCATTTTTTCGAGCAGGAGCACGCTTGCGCCCTGCTCGGCTGCACGTCCGGCAGCCATCACGCCGGCAACGCCGCCGCCAACAACAATAATATCAAATGGCTGTAATTTCAAAAACGGTTAGAGTATCGTAATCTTATGCTCCTGCAAAATTTTCCGCGCAAGGTTGAGCATGGTGGGGTCGTCGAAGGTAACAAGCCCGCCGTCGGGGCCTTGCTCGTAGTGAATGCCGGCGGCTTGCGCCTGTAGGTGGTTCCCGCCAAAAAAGTTACGCACCGTATCAACGTTTACGCCAAGTAAATCTGCAATCTTGTGGGTGCTTCCATCGGGTAGCGCATCTTTGATGCGACGCAGCTGGTTAAATGTTATAGTTTCCATAATAGAAAAAATTTTTAATAGTAGTACAATAAATAATATATATATAGCTTATTGATAAGCTTACAGCGAATTTAGTATAATCCTTGCCTCCTCTACCATTTTCCCCGCCGGTTTGCCTTTGAGATTTTCGAGCGTAAACGCGCTAAGCGCCTTCTGTAGCTTCTCGCGGCTTACCACGCTGTTTACCCTGCCAAAATCCCGATTTAGAATTTTTACTTTTTCGTAATCCTGAATGCCCTCCACCAAGCGCTCCATCCTGAGCGAGGAGCAGCCGTCGGGGTAAACCATCCAGTAGTAGCCCGCGGCGCGCGAGGAGCTGCGCGCGTCCAGCAGGGCTCTTTTCTCCCAGCTGCTGTACGCTTGGCGCGTGTAGCCGTCGAGCCCGTTGGTGGCGGCGTACCAGCACAGCCATGCGGCTTCGGCAGGCTGCGAAAAGGCGTACGTGTTGGGCTGCGCGTCGCTGCAGGGCGAGTAAACGCACAGCAGGCGCTCCGCGTGGCCGGCCGTGTCCCGCTGCATGCCGGATGCAACCTGCCGCGGCGCAATGCTGTAGCGCCTCACGGAGCGCTTAACGCTGGCAAAGTAGCTGCCCGTGTAGCTTACCTTGTAGCAGGAGTCCACCTGTGCGGCAAGGGCTACCAGCCTGCGCAGGCGCTCCTTGCCCGCCTCCTGCATGCAAATGGCGGTTTGGTCAAACCAGCCTTTGGCTTTGAGGTGCGCCGCGAGCAGCTCCAGCACGTTCTTGAGGTAGTCGCGATACTCCTTGCTATCGGCGGATATTTCCTGCACCTTAACGCTGTTGCTCGCTTGGTCAAAGTACGAAATGGTTTGCACGCTCCGGTTGCTCACGTGGCAGCACAGCTCCCTGTTGACGCCAAGGCTCATCATAAACTCTACCCAAAGGTCGAACTTGGTAAAGTCAACGCTCCACGTGTTGTCCACGCGTCGGGTGAAGGTGAGCATAGATTCAAAATCGCTTGGCAGGATGCTTTCGATGGCGTTATCGGTAATGGGGATGGTGATGGATTTTTGTCCGCTTTGCGCCAGCTGCGCCATGGCGGGGCGCATGGCGCTAAAGTGCGCCTTGCTCCACGGCTCAACGTTGTAGTAGCGCGCCGCAGCCTTGGGGTTTTGCCACATGTCGAGGTAAAACGACCACTGGTGCACCGGCGGCAGGAGGTGCTCCCGCACAAAGACGTTGATGGTGAGCGTAATCGGCTCCGCCAGCTCTTTGGCGGTCACGGTAATAAAGCCCTTGTACTTTCCGGCGGGCGTTTCGGGCTGAACGTTCAGGGAAAACCACACGGGCTGCACGGTTTTTCCCTTAAGGTTTATCGTTGGCTTATAGTCAATGGCGTCGGCCACGAGCAAGGAGTCGAGCTTTTTGCTCTGCCGCGGCGAGCAGCCATCCGCGCCAAATTTATCGCTCATAACGTAGCGCACAAAGCCGGTTGTGCAGCATTTCGCCTCAATTTTTTGTCCGGATGACGTTTCCAAATCCGACACGTGGAGCGCCACATCGCTGGCGCCGGCGCCGCTCCACAGCAGCAGCTGCGTGCCAATGCGCTCGCCGCGCCAGCAGGTTTCACCCCACAAGCTTACCTCCGGTATATCGGGCGCTTCTTTGGGGGAAAAGGTCATATCCTTACCCACAAAGCTCACGTACAGCGGCTTTTTGACCTTTGACCATGCTTTTTGACCGATTTTTTTGGAATAATTCGGCTCACCGGACGCCTTGCCTGTTTGGGCATAAGTGGTGGCAAGAGCGGCAAGCCCAATGATACAAGTGAAAGGGAATATTTTTACGATGCCAATCATCAAACCTTGTAGCGTTTATAGAAGTAAAAACCTTTTCTGCAAAGGTAGCATAATAATACCGATTTTACAACCCCAACGCGTGAATTACCGTCCAAACCCGTCTTAAATTCGCTGAAATGGCGGTTAACGCTACGCAAGGTTGGGGGTTGAAAAGCATCAAAAGGGGAGGCGCGCAGCAAATTAAAAGCATTTTTTGCACAACCTGCGTTAGGAGGCGGCAATTGCCCTGCACAGCTGCTTTGCAAACTTCGGGCCTTGGTATATGAAGCCCGTGTAAACCTGCACGAGCGAGGCTCCGGCGCGCAGCATGCTCAGCGCGTCCTGCGGGGTCATGATGCCGCCCACGCCAATGATGGGCAGCTTGCCCTGCGTTTTGCGGCTGATGTAGCGCACCATTTCCAGCGCGCGCTGCGTGAGGGGCGCGCCGCTTAGCCCGCCGGCGCCCATGTGGTCAACGCTGGCGGGGGATGTTTGCAGCCCGTCGCGGCGGGTGGTGGTGTTGGCGGCAACCACGCCGTCCAAGCCTTCGCGGGCAACCACCTCCAGCGCGTCGTCTATTTGGGCAGGCGTCAGGTCGGGGGAAAGCTTTAGGAGGATGGGCTTGCGCTGCGGCTGTCCGGCGCGAAAGGCGGTGAGCCGGCGGACAATGGCGGTGAGCTGCTCGCGGCTCTGCAGGTCGCGCAGGCAGGTCACGTTGGGGCAGCTCACGTTCACCACAAAGTAGTCGGCGTGGGGGTAGAGCGCGGCGAAGCACGCTGCGTAGTCGTCGGGGGCGTGGCTGTTGGGGGTGAGCGTATTTTTGCCAATGTTGGCGCCCACTACCAGCGTGGGGTTACGCCTGCGCAGGTTTTTCACCACCGCCGCTACCCCCTTATTGTTAAAGCCCATGCGGTTGATAATTGCCCTGTCCTTGGGCAGGCGAAAGCAGCGCGGCTTGGGGTTTCCGCCCTGCGCCAGCGGCGTTACCGAGCCCACCTCAACGTAGCCAAACCCCAAGCACGCCAGCTCGTTTACGTGTTGGGCGTTTTTGTCAAATCCGGCTGCCAAGCCCACGGGATTTGGGAAGTCAATCCCCAGCACGCTTACCCCAAGCGACGGGGCGCGATACGTGCAGCATTTCCTCACCACCCTCCTGCCCCACGGGACAAAGCGCAGCGCGCCAAGCATGAGCATAATAGCTTGATGAATAAATTCCGGATGAAACAGGAAAAATACGGGGCGAAGAAAGCGATACATTGTGAATTAGGAATTACGAATTACGAATTACGAATTAGGAATTACGAATTAGGAGCTAAGAGTTAAGAATATGTTGCTGCAACGTTGCACGCTTTGCGTCATTGCGAGCGGAGCGAAGCAATCCGGAATACTTCATTGAATTTTGCTGCACGCTGGATTGGCTTCGCTCCGCGCGCGTTAGATAAACTCTCCGCCTTTTACCTCCAGCACTTTGTACTCCCACTGCACCTCGCGCAGCAGGTTGTCGAGCCGCACCTTGTTGCTGTCGGTCAAAAATATTTGCCCAAACGCGCTGTGCGATATTACCCCAATCAGGTTTTCGACGCGCTGCATGTCGAGCTTGTCAAAAATATCGTCGAGCAGGAGCATGGGGGGCACGCCCAGCCGCTGCTGCAGGAGCTCTACCTGCGCCAGCTTGAGCGCCAGCAGCATGGTTTTTTGCTGCCCCTGCGACCCCAGCTTCCGGATGGGGTAGCCGTCGAGCAGCATGGCCACGTCGTCGCGGTGCACGCCCGACGAGGTGAACTGCAAGGCGCAGTCGCGGGAAAAATTTTGCTTGAGCAGCTCCAGCATGCTCATGTCCTTCAGCCCCGACAAGTACGAGAGCTGCACGCGCTCCTTGCCCTGCGATATGAGCTCGTAGTACTTTTGAAAAAGCGGCGTCAGCTCGTCCACCAGCTGCGCGCGCTTGCGGAACACCTGCGTAGCGCAATCGCTCAGCTGCGCGTCTATCACCTCCAGCAGCTCGTAGCTGAGCGAGGGCGCGTCCTTGAGCAGCTTGTTGCGCTGCTGCAGGGCCTTTCCGTAGCGCGTAATGGCGTCGAGGTAGCTTCTGTCGAGCTGCGCAATCACGCTGTTGAGGTAGCGGCGGCGCTCCTCGCCGGCCTCGCTGATGAGCGCGCTGTCGGCTGGCGAAATCATGACGAGCGGCAGCATCCCGATGTGGTCGGCAAGGCGCTCGTAGGCGGTGGCGTTGCGCTTGAAAATCTTGCCGTCGGCGCGCGTGCAGCCGCACGACACAACCTCCTCGCCGCCGCGCACCTCGTATGTGCCCTTGACCAGAAAAAAATCCTCGCCATGGCAAATGCACTGCCTGTCGGTAAGCCCCATGCTGCTTTTGCACAGCGAAAGCAGGTAGAGCGCGTCGAGCAGGTTGGTTTTACCCTCGCCGTTGTTGCCCACCAAGCACGTGAGCTTGTCGGCAGGCTCCAGCTCCAGCTGGCGGATATTCTTAAAGTTTACAACCGATAGATGTTTAAGGCGCATGTGAAAGTTGAGCATTGTTGCGCTGCAAAATTAGATGAAAAGCATGAGATTTCCAAAGCCGATTTAAAGTATGCTTTAGCTCAGCCGTAGCTT
>JAITQP010000269.1 GCA_031288885.1 Prevotellaceae bacterium
ACGCCAAGTTTTACGACGATTTAAAAGCCAATCAACAAGAAGAAGTATAGCTAAATGATGATAACAATTTCATTCCCCGACGGCAGCGCGCGCGAGTACGAAAGCGGCGTTACGCCGCTACAGGTGGCCGAGAGCATCAGCCCGCGGCTGGCCGCCGAGGTGCTGAGCGCCACCGTGAACGGCGAGCTGCAAGACCTGCGATTTCCCATAGCGGGCAACGCCACCCTCAAGCTGCACAAGTTTGACGACCCCGAGGGAAAGCACGCCTTTTGGCACTCCTCCTCGCACCTGATGGCGGAGGCGCTGGAGCTGCTCTACCCGAGCATAAAGTTCGGCATTGGGCCGGCCATTGAGCAGGGCTTCTACTACGACGTAGAGCCTCCGCAGCCCATTGTGGAGGCCGATTTGGAGAAAATTGAGCGGAAGATGCTGGAGCTGGCGCGCGAAAAGCAGCCCTTTGTGCGCCGCGAAGTCTCCAAGGACGAGGCGCTCAAAACCTTTGGCGACAAAGGCGAGGCCTACAAGGTGGAGCTCATTGGCGAGCTGCAGGACGGAACCATCAGCTTCTACACCTGCGGCACGTTCACCGACCTGTGTCGGGGGCCGCACATCGTGGACTCGTCCGTCGTAAAGGCGGTGAAGCTCACCTCCATTGCCGGCGCGTACTGGCGCGGCAACGAAAAGAACAAGATGCTCACCCGCATTTACGGCGTCACCTTCCCGAAGCAAAGCCTGCTCGACGAGCACCTCCGGCTGCTGGAGGAGGCCAAGCGGCGCGACCACCGCAAGCTGGGCAAGGAAATGGAGCTGTTCACCTTCTCCGAGCGGGTGGGGCAAGGGCTGCCGATATGGCTCCCCAAGGGCGCCGCGCTGCGCTTCAGGCTCGAGGATTTCCTGAAAAACATACAAAAAAAGCACGGCTACCAGCAGGTCATCACGCCGCACATTGGCCACAAGCAGCTCTACATCACCTCGGGGCACTACGCCAAGTACGGCAACGACTCGTTCAGACCCATCAAAACGCCCAACGAAAACGAGGAATTCCTGCTCAAGCCGATGAACTGCCCGCACCACTGCGAAGTATACCGCAGCAAGCCGCGCTCGTACAAAGACCTGCCCATTCGCTTGGCGGAGTTCGGAACGGTGTACCGCTACGAGCAAAGCGGCGAGCTGCACGGGCTGACGCGCGTGCGCGGATTTACGCAGGACGACGCCCACCTGTTTTGCACCCAAGACCAAATTAAGGACGAATTCAAGAAAGTTATCGACATCATCCTCTACATCTTTAAGCTCTTCGACTTTCAGGAGTACACGGCGCAGGTATCGCTGCGCGACAAGGTAAACCGCGAAAAGTACATCGGCAGCGACGAAAATTGGGACAAGGCGGAGAGCGCCATCATTGAGGCCGCCGCCGAAAAGGGGCTGAAAACGGTGGTGGAGTACGGCGAGGCTGCGTTCTACGGCCCCAAGCTCGACTTCATGGTGCGCGACGCCATTGGGCGAAAGTGGCAGCTGGGAACCATTCAGGTGGACTACAACATGCCCGACCGGTTTGAGCTGGAGTACGTCGGCACGGACGACAAGCGCCACCGACCGGTAATGATACACCGCGCGCCGTTTGGCTCAATGGAGCGGTTTCTGGCGGTGCTCATCGAGCACACCGCCGGAAAATTCCCCCTCTGGCTCACGCCGGAGCAAGCCGTGGTGCTCTCCATTAGCGACAAGTACAGCGCCTACGCGGAGGAGGTGGCCGCGCAGCTCAACAGCGCCGACGTGCGCACCCACGTGGACAACCGCAACGAAAAAATAGGAAAAAAAATCCGCGAAAGCGAGCTGCAGCACATCCCCTACCTGCTCATAGTGGGCGAAAAGGAGGCTGCGGAGGGCACGGTAGCCGTGCGCCGGCAGGGCGAGGGCGACAGGGGCGTGATGAAAGTCGCGGAGTTTGCCCAGCTCGTGAAGGACGAAGTTAGCAAAATGCTGGAGGGATAGCCTGCAGGTATTTCACATAACATGTAAATTCCTTTTAATTCTATAAATCAATTTAAAAACAAAAAAACTATGGCAAAAATCAATTTTGGTGGCGTTGTGGAGGAAGTGGTAACGCGCGACGAGTTTCCGATGGAGAAAGCGCGCGAGGTGCTTAAAAGCGAAACGATAGCCATCATTGGCTACGGCGTGCAGGGGCCCGGGCAGTCGCTCAACCTGCGCGACAACGGCTTCAACGTCATTGTGGGGCAGCGCAAGGGCGGCAAAAGCTGGGACAAGGCCGTTGCCGACGGGTGGGTGCCCGACAAAACCCTCTTTGAAATAGAGGAAGCCGCGCAGCGCGCCACCATCATTCAGTACCTGCTCTCCGACGCAGGGCAAATAGAAACGTGGCCTAAGCTCAAGCCCCACCTCACGGCGGGGAAAGCCCTGTACTTTTCGCACGGCTTTGGGATTACGTTCAGCGAGCAAACGCACATCATTCCGCCCGCAGACGTGGACGTCATTCTGGTTGCCCCCAAGGGGTCGGGGACGTCGCTGCGGCGGCTGTTCATCACCGGCAAGGGGCTAAACTCCAGCTACGCCGTCTATCAGGACGCCACCGGCAGGGCGCGCGAAAGGTGCCTGTCGCTGGGTATCGGCGTGGGGTCGGGCTACCTGTTCGAAACGGACTTCAAGCGGGAGGTCTACTCCGACCTGACGGGAGAGCGAGGCTCGCTCATGGGCTGCATACAGGGCATCTTTCAGGCGCAGTACGACGTGCTCCGCAAGAACGGGCACTCCCCCAGCGAGGCGTTCAACGAAACGGTGGAGGAGCTCACGCAAAGCCTCATGCCGCTGGTGGCCGAAAACGGAATGGACTGGATGTACGCCAACTGCTCCACCACCGCGCAGCGCGGCGCGCTGGACTGGCGGCACAAGTTCCACGCCGCCACCCTGCCGGTATTTGAGGAGCTCTACCAGAGCGTAGCCTCCGGCGCCGAAGCCAAGCGCACCATCGAAACGTGCAGCAAGCCCGACTACCGCGAGCACCTCAACGCCGAGCTGGCGCAGCTGCGCGAAAGCGAAATGTGGCAAGCCGGCGCAGCCGTGCGAAAGCTGAGACCGGAAAACTGCTAAAAGCAAAA
>JAITQP010000141.1 GCA_031288885.1 Prevotellaceae bacterium
TGACCTACACAATAGTAGGTGGGTGGGTGGGCTGTGGTACCGGCTAAGATAATACGTAAGTTAACCGCTCACTTGAGCGGTTAAAATAGAAAGGCGCACAAGTTCTACACTTGTGCGCCTTTTGCGTAAAAAAAGAAGCCCGCAGAGCGGGCTTCGGGGCGTTGTGATTACCTGCCAAAATACAGGCGTTTACAACTATATGTAATAAATTACGGTGCAAAGATAGGAAATATATTTTGTTTGCGCAATATTGCTAAAGAAATCGGCGGCCGTTAAGTATGATTTGGCGGCGTGGAACCCTTTTTTGAGTTGTAATCTTCAAACAGCTCTCCTACCTTAACCCCAAGAAAATCGGCAATCTGCTGGAGACGTTCCAGCGACGGGTTGCTCTTTTCATTTAGGATTTTGTATACGCCCATTCGCGATATTCCCAATCCTGCAGCGAAAGCGCTGTTTGTTATACCCCTTTTGTAAAGTATTTCTTTTATTCTTAGTATAGGCATGGCATATATGTTAACTGCCAACAAAGATAATAATATTACTTGACACTTTACTTATGGGCAAAAAACGTAAACCAACAGTTTACGTTTTTTTAACGCGGAATATTGGAAATGTAAACCATTGGTTTACGTTTTTTAACGCGAAATATTTGGAAAGTGTAAACCATTGGTTTACCTTTGTACAATAAAAACAAACTAATATCTTAATAAAAATGGGAAAAATAAAATGTTATTCCGTTAGAGTTCAAGAACTTGCGGAAATTTCGGAAAAATCGTACAAGGCAACTGCGTTTGATGGCTCTGAAGCCTACATACCAAAAAGTATGGTCTTTGGAGAAGATTGTGATGTAAAAAAATCTGACGCCTACTGGATTGCATCGTTCATTTTGGAAAAACCAACTTGTTCGTTGCAGTTTTCCACAAAAAAAGTAATGTGGTTTAACTATCAAAAAGCTGATTAAACCAATGCTAAAGCCCCTTGAGATGCTACAGGCGAGAATAAAGTATTCTCGCCTGTACAAAACCGAACGGACGGAGCGGCTTTACTTCCGCTATGGCGTGCAAGGTCGCTACGTTAAAACCTCAGCATGGCTGGAGGTGGTTAACGACCGCGTACAGGTGTTTGTGCGCGTTGAAAGGCTACGCAGCCAAGCGCTATATGACAATGACCTTGCGGCAGAGTATAAGGCTGACATTGAGCGTCAGCTGCATGAAATCATAAACGGCTGTGAGCTGAAGCGCAAGGAAACGCCGCTTCATGAGCGCCTAAAGGATGATATCATTCCTATATATGATGACAGCAGCATGCTCCATCAAGTTTCCGCATTGAGGTTTTGTTCCTCAATGAAAGTCAGCGCGCTTTACGCCGACACCGGCACCGGAAAATCAAAAATAGCCATAGACCTTGCGATAAGCCGCTACGAGGCAAAGCAAATCAAGAAAGTACTTGTGTTTTTGCCCGTTTCGACGAAAAAAAATTTTCAATACCAAATTGATTTGTGGTGTAAAAATTACCCACAAATAGAATGGAAACTCGTGGGGCATGAGAGTATGGGTAGCAGCGTGCGCGCCTTGTTTGATGCAATGCACTTCGTTGATAGTGAAACGCAAATCATTATTGACGAAAGTCACGCGATTAAAAACCCAATGGCAAAGCGCTCAAACAGAATAAAAATGGTATGTGAGCACACCAGCTACAAGCTGGTGATGACCGGAACGCCGGTCACGGAGAACGTTCACAACCTGTACATGCAGTATGCCTGCCTATCGCCCCTTATTATAGGGGTGGAAAGTTGGGAAAAATTTGCAGAAAAATACCTGATTATGGGCGGCAAGCTCGGCGATGAGGTTATGGGGTACAAGAATATTGACCACTTAGTGGGGCTGCTGGAGCCGTACACCTACCAAATCGCCAAGGAGGAATGCCTCAATTTACCGTCAAAGAAACACCTTATACACACCTGTTCGCTCACCAAGGAGCAGTGGGAGCAGTATGCGATGGAAAAAGACAGGATAATAAAGATTATCAAATCCGACGCTTTCCAAGCGACGGATATCTTTAAAACATTCACAAAAATGCAGCAAATAACGTGCGGTTACTACCGCAACGAGGATGGGGATATTACGCCGCTGGCGTCGAACAAGCCGGCACTTTTTCAGAATATTCCCATGGACGAAAAGCTAACGATATTCTGCAAATACCTCTTTGAGGTAAAAATGCTTACATGGCTTTTTGGGCGTGAAAACTGCGCTGTATTTACGGGGCAAAACCCCAAGGAGCGCGACGCGGAGCTTGCCGACTTTGTCCACGGCAGCAAGCAGTACTTTGTGGCAACTATGCAATCTGGCGGCACGGGGTTGAACGGCCTGCAGGAGGTGTGCCGGCGCGTTGTATTCTATTCAAATTCGTTCAGCTACTTTAACCGTAAGCAGTCGATTGGTCGTATTGACCGGCAGGGGCAAACGCGCGAAATGGAGATACACGATTTTCGCACCGAAGCCAATATTGACGATAAAATAATGAACAACCTCAAGCGCAAAGGCAACCTTGCGGAAGAAATCAGGCTGCTGATGCTTGACAAAACCAAACTAAAAAAATACGTGGAAGAGCTATGAAGAAATTTTTTGTTACAAAAAACGACGCTAAACGCGTGGCGTTTATACGGTCGGCCGTAGAGAGCATAAAGCCGGATAACATTTACATCCTTTGCGAAAAGGATAGAGAGCCGGTTTATGGGGAGTTTAAGAGCGCGGTAGTGCTGCCGCTAAAGGAGCTCAACAAATCTGCCCGCTGGATTACGTTTGTCAACACCTTTAGCGAGCACTCGCTACTCGTGATAGACAACGTGCTGAAGTTTATATTTTTTGGCGATGGCAAAAAAAAGTACCTGAAGAATATTAGCCAATCGCTGAATAACATTATCGTTACGGACGTTGTGCCGTTCTACACCGAGCCCTCCGAGATTTTTTACCCGTTCTGGTTTTTGGGGAAAACCATATTGGGCTACAACTCGTACAACTCGTTCAAGTCAAATCATCTGGAAGAAAAAGTAGACGGAAGCCTTGACTACTCCCACTCGTTTTCGGTGCTGAAAACGAAGATACAGGACTACTACGTACAGGACTACGAAAATTTTTTCGACAACGTGGAAATCGTTGATTTCACGATGTCGAAAGCCGAAGCCGCAAATTACGAGCGCGCAAAAAAACAGGCGTCCGAAGATTTTACCAACCCAATAAAATTATACAGCGACGTCAGCGAGCATATTAACCTAATAGATAGCCGCTACGCGGCAGCTCAAGGCGTTGTTAGCGGCTTGCTTGGTAAGGATTTATTTCGCCGCGCCGAAGTCGTTGTAGTCAATAACTCAAGGAGCTACATTGTGCGGCACAGGAAGCGGTTGGGCAACATTAACTTCCTGACGTTCCATGACGCTCCTGAGGACTTCGCAAAGTACAGCGATGTGGTATTTATGCAGCTGCCCGTTGTGAAGCCGTATAACATATTCTACATTTTGTGCAACCCGTCAAAATTCTACCAGCTGCATTTGGTGGGGAATAATCTTGAAAAATTCTTTTTCAACAAAATCTACAACAATGAATTGCGAAAACAGTTTGACCGTTACTTTTATAATGCGCACCTGCGATAGGCGCCCGATGCGGGCGCAGCATTACCGAAGCGCTATACCGAGCCTTGTTGCTATACATGACGTGTTCACGGGCGGTAATACGCCCATGCTGAATATGCGCAAGGCGCTGGAGTATCAGGTGAACGCTGCGGTAAGCGCGGTGCAAATGGAGGATGATATTATTTTATGCGCCGACTTCGTAGCGCGCTGCCTGCACGAAATCAGGCAACGCCCCAGCGAGCTCATTCAGTTTTTTTCCATGCGAAAGGATGATTTGAGCGTTGGGAGCCGGTATATTGCCGGATACAAGTACATGATGAACCAATGTTTTTACCTCCCATTGACAATAGCCACCTTTGCGCTGGACAGCTTTAATGAGTTTGAGCAGCAGCGTACGGACAACAGGGTTGGCGGCACGGATAGCCTTATTCAGTATGTGCTGAAGAAGCATAGGCTGAAGTATTGGAATGTAGTTCCCAACCTTGTTGACCACGAGGTGGGCGTTTCGGCTATTGATAAGCGCAGAAGTAGTAAACGTCAAAGCTTAACATTCAATTATGGTACGAGTTTATAAGCAACAAAACGTTCTTGAGGCGGCAAAGGAACGGATAGCAATGCTCTTTGACCGCTACCGACACGTTACAGTGATGGTAAGTGGCGGCAAGGATAGCAGCGTAATTTTTTACCTCGCCTACAAGGAAGCCGTAAAAAGAGGGCGTAAGCTCATGGTTGCTTTTATTGACCAAGAGGCGGAATACCGCGCCACTATTGACGTAATACGCAGCATTGCGGCGTTGCCCAACGTGGTAATGAGCTGGCTTCAGGTGCCTTTTTTGATGACAAACTCCGCCAGCTACCAGCAGGACTACCTGCACTGCTGGGATGGTGGGCAAGTTAGGAGGTATGAAGCCAAATCAATCAGGAGCATAGGCGACACAAAAAACCTTACGTGGGAAAAGCTGCTGCCGCTACTCGAAAAGCATTTTACAAGCCCTACCGCGCAAATCATTGGCTTGCGCAGCGCCGAAAGCCTGAACAGGTACCGCGCGGTGACCAAGCATGCGGCGGTTGAAGGCATCTGCTGGAGCAGCAAAACCACCAACGAAAAGCTGACAAACTTTTATCCGATATACGATTGGGGGTTTGATGATGTGTGGCGCTATATTTATGATGAAAACATTACCTACAACCGGATATACGATTTCCAATTTGCCAAGGATTATCCTAAAGATGAAATGCGCATTTCGTGCCTTATCCACGAAAAAAGCTACCGCTGCCTTGTGGATTTGCCCGAGTTTGAGCCCGACACGTTCGAGTGGCTTTGCAGGCGTTGCAAAGGCATTGACACCGCAATGCGGTATGCAAAGGAAAAGCAGATGTACTCAAACGGGCGGTTGCCGAGCCACTACAAGAGCTGGCGTGATTTTCGAGATTTTTTGCTCGAAAATCACCCCAACCAAAAACAGAAGCAGCGGTTTACTAACCGCTTCAAAAACCATCCAGAAAATGAGCAGGTGTACAAACAGCAGGTGGGGCAGCTGCTAATAAACGATTGGGAAAACATTACGGAGGTAACGATAAACACAGAACGTAGAGAGGAAATGAGAAGAAAATACTTAGATGTACTATGAAAATAAAATTTGAAATTGCACAGGTGGTACCGCTGAGCTTGCTGGTGCCCAACGATTACAACCCTAACAAAATGCCGAATAAGGAAATGGGTTTGCTGGCTGAATGTATCAAAACGTACGGCTTTCTATTCCCCATAGTGGTGAATGAGGAAAACGGGAAGTACACTATCATTGACGGCTACCACAGGTACGAAACGCTGAAGCGGCTGAGAGCAAAAGAGGCTTCAGTGGTCATTCTGCACCTGTCCATTGCAGAGCGAATGCAGCTGACAGTGCTAATGAACAGGATAAAAGGAATGCATCAGGTGGAGGGAATGAGCCACTTGGTGGTGAAGCTAAGCAATGCCGGACTATCCGATGTTGAGATAGCGGAAAATCTCGGAATGGAGGCGGAGGAATATATTCGGTTGAAGCAACAGCTTGGAATAGCATACTACTACAGAGACCACGAATACTCAAAGTCGTGGGAGGTCACAAACGAATAAATGAGAAAAAAATGAAAGTATACGGAAGAAATGACAAGTGTTTCTACTGTGGAAAGGAGGAGGCGTGTACAAAAGACCACGTTTTTCCACGGTCGAAGCTGCATAGGCAGCACAAGTATAGGGATATTGCGTGGGTGTGCAGATTTTGCAACAGCCTAAAAGGAGCAATGATGCCGTTGGATTTTCTATCCTACATAGAAAGCCATCCAGCCATAACCGACGAGGCAAAAAAAAGGTACCGGCAGGCTATCGTAACGTTAGTCAAAAAAATAGAAGAGGACGCGCGTATGGAGAGGACTTTTGGCACTGTATACGCCAGCTATCCCCAAAAACAAAACTGAAAAAACAGCGTGTTAGCTGATGCTTGAATGAGATTGCACTTTATCATTCAGCGGTTATTCCATTTTCCAAGAAAGGCTAACGTTCACATGACAAAAATGGATTTATCGCAGCCCCCGTTAGAGCGTTGGCGGGAACAGGCGGAGAATAGTGATACACAACCTGCAATGTTGACCGAGTTGCGAAAAACATCACCGGAGAGCGTCATCGGTTTGGTAAAGCGTAAAGAAATGCTACGTAAAGTAGCATTGGCTTTCTTTGGGTTCGAGCCCCAATACGCTTCTAACAAAAACCCACAACCATGATAACATACAACAATTTTAATGTCGCTACCAGAGGCGTATTTAAAGCGTGCAAAGCACCTAAAAGAAAGCCAGATTTCATATCGTGGAGTAATAGGTATGACAAGCATAAAAGCTCCATGTATTGGCGCGGGGAAGATAAAAAGGGAAAATATGTCATACGGCAAAGTCAACATTGGTCTGACATTATCATTAATGGCGAGCCGGTGGTAAAGACAAAAAGAATTGACGAGAATGAAAAATTTACGTTGATTTACCCCAGAAACGGGCACCTTGCCCAAAACTTTGAGGGAAAATTGCCACCATACTTAATATTCTGTGGCAATATAAGAAGTTGCTATTGGGTTTTAAAAGCCCCAAACGGCACAAGAACAGGATGCGGTAAAGCATATTTTCACGACTTAAAGCCGTGTAACAGCGCAAAAAAACGGCGTTTAAATATGATTTAAACGCCGCCAATAAAGAGTAGTGAACTCTTCCGTTGTGTGTTGATTGTGGGTACAAAGATAGCAATCTTTTTTATATATTCAAATACTTCGCATAAAATTTTTTACCTCACGCAAAGTTGCCGCAAAGGTGCAAAAAAAAGCGGTGGTTAAATCATATTAACCACCGCTTATGCAAAGAGCAAGCAAATCACAACCGTTAAGGTGCCCGTTGTTCGGGGCATCGTGTTCCAAACTACCACAAAATTTCAAAGAATGCAAGCAAATCACAGTTATCCTCACATGCAACCTTTTCGCTCTTTAGTTCCAAACTACCACAAAATTTCAAAGAATGCAATCAAATCATAGTACCTACCAAAATGATTATAGCACAAAGGTAGTAATTTTTTTCTACCCAGCAAGCTCGCCCGAAAAAAAATTATGCTCGGCGAGCTTTTTTGCGTTTTCCTCACGTCCTATACGAATGTAGCGGAAGAATGCCTGCTCGGTGGTGTGCCCTGTAATGAGCATGATTTGGTAAACGGAAATGCCCGCCAAGTACATGTTGGTGGCTGCCGTCCGGCGAGCCGTGTGGGAGGTTACCAGCGTGTGTTTTTTTACGCGCTTACGCACGATTTTTACCCCAACGGTGCGCTCGTACAGCACCTCGTCTGTTATCCCCGCCTGCCTACACACCCGTTTTACAGTGTCGTTGAACGATTGTGCAGAAGGGATTTTTGGGAAATCTCCCTTGTTGCGCTGCAAAACACCCCGCACCACCGGATGGATGGGTATTACGACTTTTGCGCCGGTTTTGCGCGTTTTAACTTCAATATTGTTGTGGATAATGTTGGCAGCGGTAAGCTGCGAGTAGTCTGAAAGCCGGAGCGCCGAAAAGCAGCCGACAAGGAACATGTCGCGCACCGCCCGCGCCCCCGTCGACAGCCCTTTCAGCGCGTTAAGGCGCGCCAGCTCCTCCAGCGTGAGGTACACCGCGTTGGCGTCTTCCTTTTGGAGCTTGATATTCCTGAAGTCCTGATTTACGTTGCTGTTGCCCCTTGATGCCTTGTTGAGCACGCAGGCAACCTTGTGCCAGATGTTGGCAACGCTATTCTGCATTAACCCGTTTCCGGCTTTTGCGTTACCTTTCCGGCGTGCGTCGCTGCGGAGGTAGTATATAAACTCGTGGGCATGACTTTCGGTAAAGCTGTCCACGTATATTATGATGCCCGTTTTTGCCTCAAAGCGGGCGACGTGCGTAGCGACGTTGCGGTACGTTCGCTTTTGCTTCGCGCTGTAGCGGGAGGTGTTGATGTGCGCGTAAATGCAATCGGTGAGCCGCACGCGCGGCGCTGGTTGTTGTTTAGTAAAGATGCGCATATGTTTTTTGATTTTATATGCTGGGGAAATTGCTTCTGATGTGAAGCGCTTCGTTTACGCCGTGCCGCTTGAGGTAGTGCTCGGTGGTTTGAATGGAGGTGTGCCCAAGGTGGTCGCGGATGTTGATAATGGGCTCGCCCAGCTCGGCGAGCGTGGTGGCGCCGGTGTGCTTCATGGAGTATAGCTTGTACTCCACCGGCAAGCCCAGCTTTTTGCGTATGCGCACGAAGCGAAATCGCAGGTTATTCTTTCCCAGATGCTCACGCCCGGGCGCTCCGCTCTTGCCGAATATGTACATGTTCCGGTCGCAGGCGTCCAGCTGCCACTCACGCAGCAGGTAGTCAAGAAACACGTCGGGAATGGCAACCTCTCTACGCCGGCTTGTCTTTGCGTTCTCCAGCGCCACGCGCACCTTGCTGTACCCGCGCCGGAAATCAATATCGCCTACTTTGAGCAGCCGGAGCTCATAGCCCGGGCGCAAGCCGCAGTAGTACTCAAACCTGCACGCCAACGCCAGCTGCCTATCCACCTTGTCCAGCTCGCCCATCAGCATCTCCAAGTCATCCCTGCGAATGCGCTCGGCGCCCATATCCTTTACGTTCCGGTTGACCGGAAGCGAGTGGACGGGGTTTGCAAGGATGCCGTTATTTTTCCTGATAAACTCAAAGCAGGCGCTGAGCACGTCGCGGTAGGAGCGGTAGGTGCGCACGGCGGCGTTACGCGTGTCACGCAGGTAGGTGAAGAATGCCACCAGCTTATCGTTGCCAATGGCGGTAATGTCCAGCCGGTCGTAGCGCATCGCCTGCAGCCAATGGGCAAAAACGCGGCACTTGCTGCGGTAGTCCTTGGTGCTGTCCGCCTTTAGCCCCGACTGCATTACCGCCTCGGCAATGTAGCGCGAGCACCAATAGGCGTAGGTCGCGTTGCCCTCCACGCTGCGCTTGAACACGGTAGCCTCGTGCGCATACTGCGTCTGGTCTTCGTACACGCACCTGCTCGTGTCGCTGAAGATGGTCCAGCCGTTGTTGAGCAGCTCGTTTAAGGTGTTAATGATTTTTTGCGCCGCCTGCGTGCGCTCCTCGGCGGTGCTGAAGCTGTTGATGCTTACGCCATCAAGCACTTCAACGCGCCGTCGCACCATCTCATCGGTTGCGGGGTTACGTTGGGATAGCTCAACGTACCACTTTTTGGAGAGGTCGCCCTTGCGTGTTCTCAGCTCAGGGCGAACAAAAATTTTTTTTCTACGCATCTCTGAAATTTTTTGGAAAATTCCTGTGGATGCATAGCAAGTGAAAAATGAAACTGTATCTAAACTGTATCTGCAATTTGGATACAAATATAATGTTTTCTTTTACAGCGATTTAACTGCTGTGTCGGAGTGGCGAGACTCGAACTCGCGGCCTCTACGTCCCGAACGTAGCGCGCTACCAACTGCGCCACACCCCGATGGATAATGGTTTTCGCGGCTTTTTTCCGCGAAAAGCGAGTACAAAGGTAAAACTTTTTTCGTAATACAAAGGATTTATTCGACAAAATTTCGTTATTTTGCCCTCTCGTATTACGCAAAAAGGCATTTTATGGACGAGCAGCTGCTACAGTTTATCTGGAAATTCGGGCTTTTTGATAAGGCCAACGCCCGCACCACCGCCGGTGAGGGCATTACGGTGCAGTCCTCCGGAGTGCAAAATTCCGATGCGGGGCCGGACTTCAGCAACGCGCGGCTCACCATCGGCAGCACGCAGTGGGCGGGCAACGTGGAGGTGCATCTCCGCGCCTCCGACTGGCAGCGCCACCACCACCAAAGCGACAAGGCGTACGACAGCGTTATCCTGCACGTGGTGCTGCACAACGACGGCGAGCCTGCGCGCACCTCCTCCGGCGTTGCCATCCCCGTGTATGAGGTGACGTTTGACCGGCTGCTGGAGAGCCGGTACCGGCAGCTCATGGAGGCGCAAAGCTTTGTGCCCTGCCGCCCGCTGCTGAGCAGCATGGAGAGCTTCCGGCTGCGGCTGTTCCTCACGCGCCTTGCGGTGGAGCGCATGGAGCAGCGCAGCGCGCGGGCTGCGGCGTTGCTGGAGGCAACAGGCAACGATTGGGAGGAGGTGTTTCGGCGCATGCTGTTCCGCGCGTTTGGCTTTGGCGTGAACGCGCAGCCGTTTGAGCAGCTGGCGCAGAAAATCCCCGCCGGCTGCATTGGCAAGCACAGCGGCTCGCGGCTACAGCTGGAGGCGCTGCTGCTGGGGCAGGCTGGCTTGCTGGGCGGCGGTGCGCAGGATGACTACCACCACCGCCTGCTCCAAGAGTACGCCCTGCTGCGCGCCAAGTTTTCGCTCTCGCCCATGGAGCCGCACGTGTGGAAGTTTCTGCGCACGCGCCCCGTGAACTTCCCAACCATCCGCCTTGCGCAGCTGGCCGCGCTGCTCAACGGCAACGCAAACCTTGTTGCAAGGGTGATGCAGGTAAAAACGCTGAGGGATTGCACCGACATCTTCTCCGTAACGCCCTCGGAGTACTGGGATACGCACTACACGCTCGGCAAGGCTTCGGATAGCCGGAAAAAGCCGCTGGGTGAAAAGTCGATTGAGCGGATAGCGGCAAACTTTGTGGCGCCCATGCTGTTTGTGTACGGCAAAAGCCGCGCGCAGGAGGCGCTGTGCGAGGCGGCGGTGGAGCTGCTGGAGCAAATTGCGCCCGAGCGCAACGCCCTAATAGACGGCTGGGAGAGCATGGGCGTAAAGCCCCAAAGCATGTTTGAAAGCCAAGCGCTGCTGCACCTGAAGCAAGCGTACTGCGACCACAAAAAGTGCCTGCAGTGCGCCATCGGAAAGCAAATCCTGCAGGGGTAAGAAAATAACGGATAAAATTGTAACATCATGTTAGCTCGCATAACCAAAGAATTTTCGTTTGAAATGGCGCACCAGCTCGAGGGCTACGACGGGCAGTGCCGCAACATCCACGGGCACTCGTACCGGCTGTTCGTCACCGTTTGCGGAACGCCTACCGACGACCCCGTCAGCCCCAAGTGCGGCATGGTGATGGACTTTACCGACCTGAAGCGAATTGTAAACGAGCATATCATCGACAAGCTGGAGCACGCGCTGATGCTGCGCAGCGGCTGCAAAGTTGACGAGGCGCTCAGGTGCAGCCACACCAAAATCGTTCGCGTAGCCTACCAGCCAACGTGCGAAAACATGGTCATCGAAATGGCAAAAATACTCGCCGAGCAGCTGCCCAAAAGCGTGACGCTGCACAGCTTGAGGCTGCACGAAACCCAAACCTCCTTTGCCGAGTGGTACGCTGCGGATAACCTTTTGTTGCAGCAAAGCGACAAGTCAACCAAATTTTGATTACCTTTGCCTCCGAATGCAATCAAGGGGTGCCCAACGGCTGAGATTAAACCCTAAAGACCTGATGCGGGTAATGCCGCCGTAGGAATGATTTGGAAATCTTCTCTCCTGCCCGCGCAGCGGGCGCCCCTGATTGACGTAAACCATCAACCTTTATGAGCACAACAAGTCGATACACAACGGCGTTGACCATTGCCGGCTCCGACAGCGGCGGGTGCGCCGGTATCCAAGCCGACCTCAAAACGTTTTCGGCCTTGGGCGTATTTGGCGCCTCCGTCATCACCGCCGTGACGGCGCAAAACACGGTGGAGGTGCGCGCCGTAGAGGCGTTGTCGCCCGCCATCATCCGGCAGCAGCTGGAGGCGGTGCTGGACGACATGCCGGTGGACGCCGTCAAAACCGGCATGCTCCCCTCGCCCGAAATCATTGAGGTGGTTGCCGAGGCAATTGACCGCTACGCGCTGAAGTGCGTGGTGGTAGATCCGGTTATGGTGGCAACGAGCGGCGCGCGCCTCGCGGCGGCGTCGGTGGTAGAGGCGTTCCGAAAAAATCTCTACCGACGGGTAAGCCTCATCACGCCTAACGTTCCGGAGGCGGAGGCGCTCTCCGGCAAAGCTATCCGCACGGAGGAGGATTTTAGGGAGGCGGCGGAGATAATGCTCGGCGAGGGCTGTCCGGCGGTGCTCGTCAAGGGAGGGCACCTGTCGTCCGCCTGCGCAACGGATACGCTTTTCCGGCAGGGTAGGGAGGCGGTTTCCTTTTCGTCGCCCCGCATAGCGACCGCCAACCTGCACGGAACGGGCTGCACCTTTTCGTCCGCCATTGCCGCGCACTTGGCGCAGGGGCTGGAGCTGGAGGACGCGGTAAGGGCTGCCAAAGCCTGCATCTCAGCCGCCATCCGTGCCGGCAGCGAAAGAACGCTCGGGAAAGGCTACGGACCCGTAAACCATCTGCACATATATGACCATTTTACTAAACGATAAACCCTACGAAGTGGCGGAGGGGACTTCCCTTTCGGCTTTCATCGACGGCCTTGGGCTGAAGCGGGAGGGGATAGCCGTTGCCGTCGATTACGAGGTAATCCCCAAAGACCGGTGGGCGGAAACAATTTTGTCCGACCGCTTGGAGCTGATGCTCATTCAAGCCGTATCGGGAGGGTGAGCCATGCAGCTGATTGCCATCACGAGCGAGGCGCTCTTTGAGGGCGAAGCTTTCGCCCTGAATAAGCTGTTTGAGCGGGGAATGTCTGCGCTGCACCTCCGCAAGCCGCGGGCTTCGGAGGAGGAGCTCCGCCGCTTGCTGGGGCAGGTCAGCGCCGAGTTTCACGACCGGATTGTCCTGCACGACGGCTTTGCGCTTGCCGCCGCTTTTCGCGTGCGGGGCGTGCACCTGAGCATGCGCAACCCCCATCGCCCGCCGGCGGTAGCCGTCGTGAGCCGCTCCTGCCACTCCCTCCGCGAGGTGGAGCAGAGCGGCGACTTCGCCTACGTGTTCCTCAGCCCGATATTCAACAGCATCTCCAAGGCGGGCTACGCGCGGGCGTTCACCGACGAGGAGCTGCGGGCGGCAAAGGCGCGCGGCGTAATCGGTCAGCGGGTGGCTGCGCTGGGGGGCGTTAGCGCGGCGACGATACCGCTTGCCGCGGCGTATGGGTTTGGGGGCGTGGCGGTTTTGGGCGCGCTGTGGGGCGACTACCCCCAGCGCAGGGACGACCACGCTTTGATGAAACGATTTGACGAGCTGCGCACAGCAGCACAGAGAGTATGAACGGATTACTTTTTATAACGCACCAAACGGCGCGCTACAGCCATCTTCAATCGGTGGCGCTTGCCCTCGCGGGCGGCTGCCGGCGGATACAGCTGCGGATGAAAGACGCCACGCCGCAGGAGGTGGAGCAGGCCGCCCTCCTCGCAAAGCGGATGTGCGCGCAGCACGGGGCGGAGCTCTACATCGACGACCACGTGGCGGTGTGCAAAAGCGTTGGCGCCGCGGGCGTGCACTTGGGCAAGGCGGACATGCCGCCGCGCGAAGCCCGACGGCTGCTGGGCAGCGGCTTCACCATCGGCGGAACGGCAAACACCTTTGAGGACGTCCGACGGCTGCACGGCGAGGGGGTGGACTACATCGGGCTGGGGCCTTTTCGGTTCACGTCCACCAAGAAAAACCTTAGTCCGGTCATCGGGCTGTCCGGCTACCAGCGGATTATGGAGCAGTGCAGGGCGGAAAATATCGCGCTGCCCGTGTTTGCCATTGGCGGAATTACGCCGGACGATATTCCCGAGCTGCTGAGCGCCGGCGTATCGGGGGTTGCCATGTCGTCCGCCATTTTGCAGGCGCAAGATCCGGTGGC
>JAITQP010000024.1 GCA_031288885.1 Prevotellaceae bacterium
CCCCCGTAACTTATTCGTTTCATTTTATTCTTTGCTTTGTCATGCTGTTGTAATACCGAAAGCGGAATTTTGCACCGGAATTATTACTACTAACTGATAAAAAATTGATTATGAAACGAAGTATTTCCGTATTTATTTTGACCGGAATGGCGCTGTCGGCGTTTGCTCAGCCACAGGCGGTTTCGGACACAGCGCTTTCGCAAGGCGAGGCGTTGAGAAAGGTGGCGCTGAGCGACGTGGTGGTCAGCGTGCAAAAGCGCAACCAAAGCAGCGTGGAGGTTCCGGTAGCCGTAAGCGCCCTCTCCGGAGTTGAGCTGATGAAGCTGGACGTGCGACAGCTTGACGAGCTGTCGGAGTACATCCCCGGTATGCAGATGCAGCTGCAAAGCCCCAACAACCCGGGCTACGTCATCCGCGGGGTGACCTCCGACGATGGCGATTCCCGCTCCCAAGCCAGAGTGTCTATCTTTCAGGACGGCATTTCCATTTCCCGCTCGCGGGCTTCGGCGGTGGAGCTGTTTGACTTGGATAGGGTAGAGGTGGTGAAGGGGCCGCAGGGCACGCTCTTTGGGCGGGGCGCCGAAATTGGCGCGCTGCACATCATCCGCAAAAAGCCCGTCAGCGCGCTGGGCGGAGAGGTGAATTTGGGCTACGGCTCCTACAACCGCAAGCTGGCGGAGGGGTTTATCAATACGCCTGTTTTGAAGGATAAGCTCCTCAACCGCTTTGCCTTTACCGCCGAAGACCGCGACGGGTTTATCAAAAACCTGTCCGGCGGCGACCTCAACGGTAAGAGCACCTTTGCGCTGCGCAACTCTACGCGGCTGTTTGCCGGAAAAACAACGGTGATGGATTTGGTTTTGGACTACCAGCGGGACGACTACCCGGGCACGTCCTTCAAAAACGGGCAGTACGCGCCTGCCGGTGGCGACGCGAGCCCCAACACGGCGGCGGACTTGGAGCAGGGCGAAAACCTCTACATTAGGCGAAGCTTGGGCGGCGCGGGTCTGCTCATCAACCACGACTTCAACCACGCATGGAAGCTGGCCTCCATTTCCGGCTTCAGGGCGTTTGGCTCAGACGAGTCGTTCGATGCGGACGGCACGGCTGCCCCGCTAATGTGGGTGTCGGAGATAGAGGCGGGGAAGCAGCTCAGCCAAGAAATCCGCTTGAGCTATACCGGCAACGGCGCTTTTTCGGGCTTTGCGGGCGCCAGCTACTTTTACGAAGACTGCTCGCAGGAAGTCCCCCTGCGCATCAACGAGCAGGCGCTTTACCCCGCCTACTACGCGGGGCTGCTGCGGGGTAGCTTTGCTTCGCTGTCGCCCGAGCTGGCAAATACGCTCTTCCCCGACGTTCCGGCGCTCGTTAACGGCAAGTTCAACCATGTGGAAAAAATCCCCGACATCCGGACAACCATAGAGCAGGCGTACAGCCAGCAAATGGGCATGCCGCTGACGCTGGAGCAAATTCTCGCCTCCCTGCCTGCGGCGCAGCAGCAGCAGCTGATAGCCACCATTGACGCGCTCTCCAACGCGCCCATCAACGCCTACCACGAGGAAACCTACAAAAATATGGCCGCCAACCACGCCGCCGAGGTCTTTGCCGACGGAACGTGGCAGATAACCCGTCAGCTGGGGCTCACGGCGGGCGTCCGCCTGAGCTACGAGCATCAGGAGGGGGCGTATGAGGCGGCGCCCTCCAAGCAGCCCACCGTGTTTGGCGGCGGCTCGCCAAACCTGCTGGCGGCGGTTTCCGACGGGAAAATATCGGACGAAAAGGATTACTACTCGGTTGTTATGCGCTCCGCGCTGAGCTACATGGTAGGCCAAAACAACCTCTACGCAAGCGTTTCGCGCGGGAGGCGACCCGGCGTTGTTTTTGTACTTCCCGAGGGCACTACGTTTCTGTCGCCCGAAATTATCTGGAGCTACGAAGCAGGCGTTAAGGGGATGTTGCTCAGCGGCAGGCTGAGCTACGATTTGGCCGCCTACTACTACGGCTGGTCGCACTTTCAGAGCAGCGTGCTGCGCGTGCAGGAGGGCTCGCTGGTGGGCGAGTATCAACCGGACGACGCCGGCAAGGCGCACAGCTTGGGCGCGGAGGCCAGCTTGCGGTACGCGCTTTTGCCCTTCCTGAGCGTGTCCGGAACGTACGCCTACATCGACGGAAAGTTCGACGACAAGGACGAGGCGGGCAACGAGCAGGAGTACGCAGGGCACCGCTTCCGCCTCACGCCCCAAAATTCGTTTTCGCTGGGGCTCGATTTCACGTATGGGCTGCGCGCCGGACAGGTGGCCTACTTCCGCCCCGCGTACTCCTACAAGTCGAAAGTCTACTTTGAGGACGACAACGACGAGCGGCTGACCCAAAAGGGCTACGGCCTGCTCAACGCTACCGCCGGTTTCCGCTTTAAGCCGTCAAAAGGCAAGAAGCTGTACGTGGAAGTTGGCGCGTATGGCAAAAATGTGCTGGACGAAAAGTACATCATCGACGCCGGAAACAGCGGAAATGCTATCGGATTTCCTACGTTTATTGCCGGAAGCCCTGCCGTGTTTGGCGGGCAAATACGGGTGGGATTTTAAATGTTAAATAATATAAAATATCAACAAAAATGAAAAAGATGCTGTTAACAGGAGTTGCCATGCTGGGAATTTTTGCTGCGGCGCAGGCGGGCGGCAAAGCAAATTGGCAGGAGTATGCCGGACGCTACACCGTTTACGGAAGCGTGGTAGATGCGTTTGAGGTTGCGCTGCGCGGCGATACGCTGCTCACGATTTTTACGCCGGAAATGGGAGAGGCAACGTTGCTCTGCCTCGAAAAAGACCGCTTTGAGTTCCCTCAATACGGAGGATTGGTGATTTTTGAGCGGAACGGGAGGCAAGAGGTGGCCGCTTGCCGGATTTCCGTTGCCGCGATAGATGTAGGGGAAATAAGAGCCCAAAAGGTTGGCGCGTCCGCAGCACCCGCCCAACCCGTTGTTACGGGCTACGTTTACGAAGACCTTGACCGGAACGGGAGGCGCGACAGGGGCGAGCGGGGCGTTGCGCAGGTGTGCGTGTCCAACGGCAGGGAGGTTGTGCTGACGGACGCCGCCGGAAAGTACAGCCTGCCGGTTGGCGACGACTGCATCGTTTTTGTGGTGAAGCCTGCGGGCTACCGGCCTGCGCCGGATGAGTTCAACCTGCCCAAAACCTGCTACGTGCACAAGCCGGCCGGCTCGCCAAAGGTTTTCTACGGCGGGACGCCGCCCACCGGCGCGCTTCCCGCCTCGGTGGATTTTGCCCTGCAAAAGTACGACGAGCCGGAGGCGTTTACCGCCCTGCTCTTTGGGGACACGCAGCCCTACAGCGAGCAGGAGGTCGAAAACCTGACCATGGGCGCTATTGCCGAAGCCCGCGGTAGCGCGGCGGGCGTTAGCTTTGGGATAACGCTGGGCGATTTGGTGGGCGACCGCTTAGACCTCCACCTGCCCTACAAGAACGCCATCAGGCAAATCGGCGTCCCGTGGTACAACGTCATGGGCAACCACGACATGAACTACGACGCTACGGAAGACCGCTTCTCGGACGAAACCTTTGAGGCGCACTTCGGGGCGAACACCTACTCGTTTACCTACGGGAAGGCGCATTTTATCGTTTTGGATAACATTCTCTACCCCCACCCGCTGACGGGCAAAGGCTACTGGGGCGGCCTGCGGAGCGACCAGCTCGCCTTTGTCCGAAACGACCTCGCCCACGTCCCCCACGACCGCCTGATAGTGCTTGCGGTGCACATCCCGCTGGCGGACGTGGAGGGCGAAAACGCTTTTCGCGACGCAGACCGGCAGGCGCTGTACACGCTGCTGAAGGATTATCCTGACGTTCTGATACTTTCCGCCCATACGCACATTCAGGCGCAGCTGCCGCACGCCGTTGGGCTAAGTCAGGGCGCTGTTCGCGAAAAGCCAATCTACGAGTACAACGTCGGGACAGCCTGCGGCGACTGGTATTCGGGCGTGCTGAACGAGCGGGGAATTCCCGTAGCCACCATGCGCGACGGAACGCCAGCCGGCTACGCCTTTCTGAAAATCGACGGAAATCAGTACGTGCTGGACTATAAAGCGCTGGGGAAGCCGAGCGATTACCAAATCTCGCTTTACCACCCAAAGGTTGTTCCCTTCCGGCAGGCGACAAGCGCGGCTATTTACGCCAACTTTTTCATGGGAACTCCGGCGGATACGGTGGAGTATAGGATAGACGACGGCGCGTGGGCGCGAATGCGGCGCGTGGAGGAGTTCGATCCGGCCTACTACCGCTACGTGCAGGATTGGGATTACATGGAGCGCTTAGCTTCCGGTCGTCGCCCGTCCGAGCCCGTCGTTTGCCCCCACCTATGGAAAGGCCGGATTGCCACCATGCTGCCCGTTGGCGAGCACCGGATAGAAGTCCGCGCCAAAGACCGCTTTAGGCGAATACATACGGCAAAAGGCAGCTATAGGGTGGAGAATTAATTAGGAATTAAGAATTAAGAATTAAGAATTAAGAATTAAGAATGGCGTTGTTGTAACAACGTAATTCTAACAGGATTTTGTGAGTTGGGAAATTTACAGATTTTACAAAAGAGGGGAGCGCTAACTTCCCTCTTCGCTTTTCTTGATATCCTTAATGCGCAGCTGTAGCGTTGTAACGCCGCGGTAAACATTTTCGGTAATGGAGTAGCATACGTCAACGGGTTTTCCGCTTTGGATGTAGTCAAAAAAGCGCGCTTGGTTGAAGGCGATGGCGGGTAAAGGCTGGTACGGGGCGTTTTCCTGTATGAGGTCGAGCTTGATGTGCTCGCTGTCTGCGCCAACAAGCCGCATGTTGCCGTACCCGTAGGCGCGCCGCGTCAGGAATACGGGCGACATGTTGCCCGGGCCAAACGGCTGAAACTGCTTGAGGATGCGGTAGAACTTTGGCGTTATCTCCGCAAAGTTTATCTCCGCGTCAACGTCCACCTGCGGAATGAGCATGTCCGGTGAAATCATGGGGTGCGCAACCTCCTCAAAGCGGTTAATGAACGGCTCCACGTTTTCGGCCTTCATGGTAAGCCCCGCCGCGTACATGTGCCCTCCGTAGCTGGAGAGCAGGTCTGCGCAGGCCTCTATAGCTTGGTAGAGGTCAAACCCCGGGATGCTGCGCGCGGAGCCGGTTGCCATGCCGTCGCTCTCCGTGAGCACAATGGTGGGGCGGTAGAACGTTTCGGCGAGCCGCGAGGCAACAATACCCACCACGCCCTTGAGCCACTCGGGGTTGTAGAGCACGATGGTTTTTTTTGCCTGCAGCTGCGGATCTTGCCGTATGATGTTAATGGACTCCAGCGTGATGCTGCGGTCAACGTTTTTGCGGTCGTTGTTCTGGTCGTTGATGATGTCGCCCATTTCGTCCGCCACCTCGTCGGTTTCGGCGGTGAGCAAGTCCACCGCCGTTTTTCCGGACACCATGCGTCCGGCGGCGTTGAGGCGAGGCCCTATGCGGAACACGATGTCGTCAACGCCCACGGGGTGCTCTTGCAGCCCCGAGCGCCGCATAACCGCCTGCAACCCTTTGCGGGGGTTGTTGTTGAGGCGGCACAGACCGTAGTGGGTCAGCACGCGGTTTTCGCCGGTGATGGGCACAATATCCGACGCTATGCTTACCGCCACGAGGTCGAGCAGCGGCGCGAGCGTATCGGTGGAGATACCGCGCCGCAGGCAGTAGGCCTGCAGCAGCTTGTAGCCTACGCCGCAGCCCGACAGGTCTTTGTAGGGGTAGCTGCAATCGGGACGCTGGGGGTCTAACACTGCCGCTGCGTCGGGAATGGCGCTTCCGGATAGGTGGTGGTCGCAGATAATGAAGTCAACGCCCTTGCTTTTGGCGTAGGCCACCTTATCAACCGCCTTTATGCCGCAGTCCAGCGCAATGATGAGGGTTGCGCCCTCGCTCACCGCGTGGTCTACGCCGCGAATGGCAACGCCGTAGCCGTCGAGGTAGCGATCGGGGATGAAGTAGGAGACCGGAATTCCCTGCGCCCTGAGGAAAGAGTAAACGACCGATACGGCAGTGGTGCCGTCCACATCGTAGTCGCCGTAAACCAGAATTTTTTCTCCGCCGTCAACCGCCTTTTCCAGCCGCCGCACGGCGCTATCCATGTCTTTCATCAAAAACGGGTCGTGCAGGTCGTCCAGCTGAGGACGAAAAAATGACTTGGCCTCAGCGTAGGTGGAAACCCCACGCTGAACGAGCAGGTTGGCCAGCGAGCGCTCAACGGAGAGCGCCGTCGCCAGCTCCTCCACCACGTGCGCATCGCCGGCCGCTTTTAGTATCCAACGTTTATCCATCCCTGATTGTTTTTTTTAGTTGCTCCCTACTGTGGGGGCTGCAAAGGTAGTAAAAAAGGCGTAATAATTGCAACCGGAAAGGGTGGTTTTTATTTGCTGTGAGAAATGCCTGCTTTTGCGCTGTAATAGATAAATGTTTATGAA
>JAITQP010000077.1 GCA_031288885.1 Prevotellaceae bacterium
AGCGGAGCTGAAAACTTCGTAGTGGGTCTTATGAAAATTATCCAAGTACCAATAGTAGCCCGTTTCGATTTCTTGATAGACCTGCTGCCCTTGCCTGTCCTGTCCCGTTCTGCGAAAACGTTTTGTGTTGTCCAATAAGGAGCATTGACCGTTAGCAAATTTCCACTCAAAATAGTCCGTATCGGATATCGCTTGTCGTTGGTAGGCAAATTCTACGTAGTGTCCCTTGGCGTATAAATTATCAACGGTTGTTTTCTGCTGATTTTTAATAATGTCCAGCTGCATCTCGGAAAAATCGCCATGCGTAGTAAACGAAACGACAACCTTATCCCGCTCACAGGCTTCGGCTAACGATTGCCCGCATACATTTTTGGCATTATATAAATATTCACAATCCGGCGAATGTCTTCTATCATTTTCCCAATATGGCTCAAGTAAGCTGGCAAGTTGCCCCTTAAATTTTCTTACCTCATCGTACTGGCGCGAAGCTTCCCCTACTAAGATACTGTGCAAATTGGCGTTGTTGGTAACAAGATGTGACCATAAATCACACTTCTTGTACAGCACATTCTGGCTCAAGGTAATTTCTTTAAGAGTAGCAGCAAAAGGTCGCAACCCTTCATTTGCAAAATGCTCTACCGACAAGAATTGCCCTGTTAAGGAGAGCTCGTTGATGAGTATGTCCATGATTACAAACCTAAGAGTTCATCCAAATCGTCATCAAACTGGTCAAAGAGCCCTTTCCTGTGATTTAAGACACGTCCGGTATCGGAAAATTGAATTTCCGTGCTCACAGAAGTATTTGTATTGTCTAGCTCAAAGTAGTGGACTTTTACGTTGTTTTTGTCAATTTTTCTTGCGGCAATGGCTTTGCGTATGCCGTTAAAGATATGGTCGCTGTGGGTTTCAATAATTATTTGCACTCCGGATTGTGCCGCCAACGCAATAAGCTCCGCCAGCTTGGATTGTCCGCGAGGATGCAGGTGCGCTTCGGGGTTTTCTATGAGGAGTAGGGCGCCGTCTCTTGCGGATAAAATCGCAGTAATTACAGGAAGCGCATACGTTAGCCCAAATGCCACATTTTCGGTTTTAAATTCATCGGTAGTCCCAACTCCTCCATCTCTGTCAAAAGAGTAGTGAACCGTAAAAGCCTCTCCGTTTTTTTTAGGGATAACATTCACATTGGGGCTTATTTCCCGCTCCCATGCGGTAGCTTGGTTAAGAAGGTCATCAAAGCTACTTTTGCTGTTTTTTAGGACAGGTTTTACAGGCTCCTTTCCCCAATAATCTAAAAATTGAGCAACTAATTCTCCATATCCGTTTTTCAAAGATATTTGCCGCTCATTTTCCACCTCAATATCTCCCCTTCCAAAGCTCAATTCGGGTAATCTTCCCGCGCTGATATACTGGAAGTTATTGTTGAATAAGGACAAATTCTTCAGCGAGGCGATATTCTCCACATTCATTTGTACCAAAGGAAGATAGTCTTTATTCTCCTTTGAAGAAAACTGCCACTGATACGTCTTTTCTTCTACTTTTATAGCAAACTGCAAAAAATCATCCTGTGCCGATTGATATATTGCATCTTTCCCTGTCCCAATCTCGCACAGAGAGCCGCTAAGTCGGAGCGCTTCCTCTAAACGCTGCTGCTTATAGGATTGTCGTAGCAGTAAGAGGCTTTGAAAAACCGACGATTTTCCGCTACCATTTAAACCAGTAAGAACAGTCAATGGTTTTAAAGACAAGTCTGTATCAGCGTGCGATTTGAAATTATGGATATGCAGGTCAGCTATCATACATTATTTAGCGTTTCGTTAATAATATTGTTTATATCCGTGAAGCGTTGTAGAACATTTACCTTGAGAGCTGTTCCTTGCGTCAATGAGCGTAAGAATTTGCCATCTTCACTATTGTGTAGAGCAATGAGCTTATCGCGAAATATGTTTTTCTTGCTAATTAAGCTTTCGCATTGCTCATCGCTTAGCTTGGCAAAACTCACGCTTATAGAATCAAATAATGCCTTATTGATAGGTTTTCTCGGCGCGTCCAGCTGATACCGTTTACGAAAAGCATCGTTACCAAAGATAACAAAAGCCGTGTTCAACGCTTTCTTATAAGCTGACTTCAGCTGCATAATTTGTTCATTAGTCAAATCATATATTTTCTTCATACCTTTACTCATAAAGGTATCCATATCCGGCATATAATCATTGTAATCCGTCAGGTAAAATGCAACAAATCGGGTTGCGAAGTCTCTATCCTCCATTCTTTTGATGGGAATACGTCCTTCCGTTACTTTAACAAATAATTTCCCCTCCTCTGTTGCTGTTTTTACTATCGTTTCTTTCTCATCATCACTTAAGTAGTGCTCATCTTTACCTCTTACCAGCTCAGCTACTAATGTTGCCGGCGCTCCTTGATGCAAAGCGTTGCGCAATTCTTGTGGCGTTAACTCCAATCCTCCCTGGTTGAGGCGGCTGAAGATATTGTATTTCACCTCGTCGGGCGTTCCTTTCTCTAAAATATAAACAGTAATGGGAAAGGTTTTAATGCGACGTTGCAATTCTCGAGGTAATCCACCGTAGTCACAACCATTGTACTCCCTCAAAAACTGAAGATTTTCTAGCTTTAATGTTTTGTTGATAACAAAACTTCTTAATGTGCTGATACGTTGCAAACCGTCTATTACTTCCCATTTGTTATCGTTAGAGCCGTCGAAATAAAAAGTTGGGACAGGCAAACGTAGCAGCACCGATTCTATTAAGCGGCTTTTTTTCGTATCGTTCCACAAATCGGGCAATCGCTGAAATTCGCTATTCAGCTTTATTTCTTTGTATTCCAAGCGTTCTATCAGGTCGCCTAAAGTGAGGGGTTGCGTTGAAACTTTGATATCATTGGGATTAAACGGATTGTCAATGACAATATTTTCGTCTTTCAGCTCTTGTTCAATATCAATATCAATACCGGTATCAACTTCCTTATCTTTTGCATTGATGGTTTCCACTATAATTCCCTCCGCTATTTTTTACAAGGTTATAAAATCCACGCCGCTTAATTCCTAATTCACTTCAGCCCTCTCCTCACCAGCAACGGCGTTATGCTGGGCTCGCTGCCGCGGAAGCGCTTGTAGAGCGTCATGGCGTCTTCCGTTCCGCCGCGCTCGAGGATGCACTTGCGCAGCGCCGTGGCAACGCCCTTGTCAAAAATGTTGCCGGTTTTTACGAACTGGTCAAATGCGTCGGCGTCGAGCACCTCCGACCAGATGTAGCTGTAGTAGCCGGCCTCGTAGGCGCTGCTGGAGAAAATGTGGTTGAAGTAGGTGGTGCGGTAGCGCGGCAGTATCGACGGTATCAGCCCGAGCTTGTCCATGGAGCTTTTTTCGTGCTGCTGCACGTCTATTTTTGCGGCGTCCTTCAGGATGTGGTAGTCCATGTCGAGCCACGAGGCGGCGAGGTACTCCACCGTTTTGAAGCCCTGCCCGTAGCGCGCGGAGGCGGTGATTTTGTTCACGAGCTCGGCGGGAATTACCTCGCTTGTTTCGTAGTGCTTGGCGTAGAGGTTTAGGAGCTCCGGCTGGAACGCCCAGTTCTCCATTATTTGCGAAAGCATTTCAACAAAGTCGCGGGGAACGTTTGTTCCGGCAAGGCTGCGGTACCGGCAGCTGGAGAAGAGGCTGTGGAGGGCGTGCCCAAACTCGTGGAAGAACGTTTCCACCTCGTCGGGGGTGAGGAGGGCGGGCGCGCCGTTGGTGGCGGGCGAAAAGTTGCACACCAGCGAGATGACCGGCGCTACGCGCTTGCCGTCGTGGTAGCGCTGCTCGCGGAAGTCCGTCATCCATGCGCCGCCGCGCTTGCCGCTGCGGGGGAAAAAGTCCATGTAGATAAGCCCCAGAAAATCGCCGTTGCTGTCGTTTGCGCCAAAGCACACCACGTCTTTGTGGTAAACCGGCACGTCGGTAACCTGCGTGAACGTTACGCCGTAGAGCTTTTCTACCAGCGTAAAGATGCCCCCGCGCACGTTTTCGAGCTTAAAGTAGGGTCGCAGCTGCTCGTCGTCCAAGTCGTAGCTTTGCTGCTTGATTTTTTGGGCGTAGTAGCGCCAGTCGGCGGCGGTGAGCGGAGCGGGGGCTGCGCCTTTGTCCGCCAGCGCTTGTTGCTCCTGCTGCTCCTGCTTTGCCTTGCGCAGGGCGGGTTCCCACACCTGCGCCAGCATGCTGTACACGCTTTGCGAGGTTTTTGCCATGCACTCCTCCAGCACGTAGTCGGCGTAGGTTTCGTAGCCCAGCAGGTTGGCCTTTTGCACGCGCAGGCTCACGATTTGCGCCACCACGGCGTTGTTGTCCTTGTCGTTGCCGTTGTTGGCGCGGTTGGCGTAGGCGTTGAGCATTTTTTCGCGCAGCGGGCGGCTGTCGGCGTACTGCAAAAAGGGCATTATGCTTGGGTTTTTGAGCGTAAACACCCACTTTCCCTTTTGCCCTTCCGCCTCGGCGGTGGCGGCGGCAGCGTCAAGCAGCGACTGCGGCAGCCCCGACAGGTCGCTCGCGTCGTCTATCACCAGCCGAAAGCTGTTGGTTTCGCTCAGCAGGTTTTGCCCAAACCGGAGCAGCAGCGTGGCGAGCTGCTCGTTCACCTGCCGCAGCTTTTCCTTGCTTTCGGGCGAGAGCGCCGCGCCGCCGCGCACAAAATTTTTGTAGGTGTTCTCCAAGAGCTTTTTCTGCTCAAGGCTCAGGCTGAGCGTGTCGCGCTGCCCGTACACGGCGGTTATCCGCGCAAAGAGCTGCTCGTTGAGCAAAATATCGTCCCTGTGCGTGGAGAGCATGGGGGTTACCGTTTCCGCAATGGCGTCCATTTCGGGGTTGGTTTCGGCCTCCACAAGGTTGAAGAAGACGTAGCGCACGCGCCGCAGCATTTCGCCGCTCAGCTCCAGCGCCTCGATGGTGTTGGCAAAGTCCGGCGCCTGCGGGTTGGCGGCGATGCTCTGTACCTCCGCCGCTTCGCGCTTTATGCCCTCCTCAAAGGCGGGCAGGTAGTGCGCAGTTTTGATTTTATCGAATGGGGGAACTTGGTGCGGCGTTTGGTATTCGCCAAAAAACGGGTTGCTCCCGACGCCTGAACATGCTGTTGCAGCTGCTGCGATAGTCATGATAAATGTAGCTTTACGAAACATAATTTTAAATAGTGATTAGTGATTAGTGATTAATTGTTAAATATTTGAATTATATATTGTCAAGCGGCTCGTAGGTTAAGCCGAAGGCTTTTGCCACCTCGGGGTAGGTTATTTTGCCGCTGGTTACGTTTACGCCGGCCTTGAGCCCCGCGTCGCTTTTGCAGGCTTCCCTCCAGCCTTGGTCGGCCAGCTTGAAGACGTAGGGCAGCGTGGCGTTGGTGAGGGCAAGCGTGGAGGTGTAGGGCACCGCGCCGGGGATGTTGGCAACGCAGTAGTGCACAATGCCGTCCACCTCGTATATCGGCTCCGTGTGGGTGGTGGGGTGCGACGTTTCAAAGCATCCCCCTTGGTCAATGGCCACATCCACCAGCACGCTGCCCTTTTTGAGCAGCTTGAGCATGTTGCGGGTGAGCAGGTGAGGGGTTTTTGCGCCGGGTATCAGCACTGCGCCAATGGCTAAGTCCACGTGCGGCAGCTCGTGCTCAATGTTGTGGGTGGACGAGTAGAGCGTTTGCACGTTGGCGGGCATGATGCTGTCTAAGTAGCGCAGGCGCGGCAGGGAGATATCGGCAATCGTTACGCTTGCCCCCGAGCCGGCGGCCACGAGCGCGGCGTGGTAGCCAACAACGCCTCCGCCCAAAATCAGAATGTGCGCGGGTTTTACGCCCGGCACGCCTCCCAGCAGGATGCCCTTTCCGCCCTGCGGCTTTTCGAGGTACTTTGCGCCCTCCTGAACGGACATGCGTCCGGCAACCTCGCTCATGGGGATGAGCAGCGGCAGCGTGCGGTCGCGCGTCTCCACCGTTTCGTAGGCGATGCACGTCGCGCCGCTTTTCAGCATGGCGTTCAGCAGCGTCTCCTCCGATGCGAAGTGGAAGTAGGTGAACAGCGTCTGCCCGCTGCGCACGAGCGGGTATTCCTGCGCTATCGGCTCCTTAACCTTCAGTATCATTTCGGCGCGCCGGTAGACCTCCTCGATGGAGGGGAGGATTTCTGCGCCGGCGGCAGCGTACTCTGCGTCGGAAAAGCCGCTGTTTTCGCCCGCCGTGCGCTGCACGTACACCGTGTGGCCTCGCTTCACCACCTCCTTTACGCCGCTGGGCGTAATGGCCACGCGGTTTTCGTTGTTTTTAATTTCCTTTGGGATGCCGATAATCATAGGTAGTTTTTTAATCTATAAATAATATTTTTAGTATATAGCGCTAAATTTTTTCCGTGAGCTTTTGCACCAAGCGGAAGTTGTTGAAAAATTCTTTGGCAAATACGCGCAGCACCGTGTAGGTGGGGATGGCCACGAGCATTCCCAAGATGCCGCCCAAGCTGCCCGCAATGAGGATAACCAGAAATATCTCCAGCGGGTGCGCCTTTACGCTGCTGGAGTATATGAGCGGCTGCAGCGTTGATGCGTCTATCGCCTGCACGGAGAGGAAAACCGCCAGCGCCTTAATCCAGAACGGGAGGAACTCAACGCCCGTGTTGGCTGCCGTGACCAAGCAGATGACCGTTCCTATCGCGTAGCTTATCAGCTGCCCCACGTAGGGTATCATGTTGAGCACGCCCGCCAGCAGCCCGATGAACAGCGCCTGATGCCACGAAAACCCTGCAATTAGCGCAAGCCCCAGCGTCAGCAGGGTCATCACGCAGAGGATGTCGGAGAAGATGCCGACAAAGTAGCGCACCAGCAGCCGGTGAATGGACGACAGCGCCCGCGCGATGTTGGCCTCGTAGCGCTGCGGAAAAAGGATGATGACGGCCTGATAAAACAGCTTATCCTCCTTTAAAAAGAAGAACGTGATGAACGATATGGCGAACAGGGCAATGGCAAAATCCCTGATGATGCTTGCCAGCGAGCCCACAAAGGTGGAGAGCTGCGACACGATGGCCATCTTCTCCAGCTCGTGCGAAATTGTGATTTTTAGCGAAAAGTTGGGGTCGGACGAGACGTACTTTCGCGCCAGCAGGTCGGCTTGGTGCAGCGGCTTGTCCAGCTGGTTAACGATGCCGTCCACATCTACGCGGCTCAGCTCGTTGAGCTGACCGGCTATGAGCGGCGTGAAAACGTAAAAAAACAGCACAAACACCAGCCACAGGGACAGCAGCGTGAGCGCAGCGCGCACCGCCATGGGGAGCCGCCACTTCTTGTAGCGCACCTGCGAAAGCAGCTTCATGAGCGGCTTGCCGATGAGCGAAAGCACGGCGGCAATCAGCACGTAGGCGACAATGTGCTGGAAATACCACACCACCGCCAGCACCGCCGCCGTAACCACAGACATTATAATATATCGCGCAAGACGATTCATATGAATTACGAATTAGGAATTAGGAATTACGAATTAGGAATTACGCTACGCGCGTCAACCTAATTCGTAATTCCTAATTCAAAAAGTTGCCAAAATGGTTTGCGAGCCGCGCACCTTTTGCCCCAGCGCCACCTCGACCTTTGCCGAAAGCGGCAAAAACACGTCCACGCGCGAGCCGAACTTGATGAAGCCCAGCTGCGCGTTCTGCTCCACCTGCTCGCCCTGCTTGGCGTAGCACACGATGCGCCGCGCCACCGCGCCGGCAATCTGCCGGCACAGGATTTTGTGCTTTCCGGTGTTGACCACCACGGTGGTGCGCTCGTTCTTGGTGGAGGATTTGGGGTGCCACGCCACCAGATACTTGCCCGGGTGATACTTGGCGTACTCCACCACGCCCGAAACCGGATACAGGTTTACGTGCACGTTGTTGGGCGACATGAAGATGGACAGCTGGCGGCAATTTTCCTTCAGGTATTCCGGCTCAAACACCTCGTCAATTACCACCACCTTGCCGTCGCAGGGCGAGAATGCAGCCTGCTCGTTGCGCAGCTTGGGGCGCAACGGCATGCGAAAAAACCGGACAATGAAGCCCCAAAGCCCGATGGCCGCCGCCAGCGTTGCGTACGAAATGGCGCCTGCCCCCGCCGCGTAAAACACCGCCGCGCAGAGCGCCGCCAGCACCGCCAGCGTCAGCGTTATGGTCATGGTTCCTTCCCTGTGGATGGTCATAGTAGAAAATTATTAGCGTTACCCTAAATTTGCTGAGACGTTGCAAAGGTATAAATTTTTTGCGAGT
>JAITQP010000259.1 GCA_031288885.1 Prevotellaceae bacterium
TACATAGTTTACAAAGAATAAATTGCAATGTTTGCGCGTGAGCGTGGACTTAACTTATTTCCTATGTAGACTTGGTTACGCTAAATACCACTAATAAGCGGGAAACGGTTAAATTCCACACTTTTTTTATGTCCTTACGTGGACGCCCAACCACCTCCAACGGGCAGAGAAGCAGAAACCTCTCAAAACAACGGGCGAACTACTTCCCACGAAAAGTCTTTAGAGTAGAGAGAAAAGCAAATGACCAAATCTTTTTTACCCCAATTTGGACAATTTGAAATAATTATTTGTATCTTTGCGCTGTTAACTATAAACGAAATTTTTATGTAAAAAAAAGACAAAGAGCGTGCTGACAAGCACAATATGACATATTTAATAGCATTCTGCTATATTCTGAATTTCTGAAATGTGAGAGTTTCAAAAGTTAATACAGGAGTAAGTAGTAAATGCTCGCAGTAATGCGGGCTTACTTATTGGTATTAACGGGTATCTCACAACCTCAGAAATCAATAAGTTAAGTCCGCGCTTTTTTTGCCTAAACCCAAAGGAGGTAATGCTGAAAATCCTGTAAAAGAGTAAGCGCAATCAATTATTAATTCAAAAAACAAAAAAAATGAAACAGAATTACAAGATTTATCTGTGTGCTTTGCTGCTCGTTGGGGCAGTAAACACGATGACAATCGGTGCACTGGGCGCCGATAAGCCCACGTTGGCCGTATTTGTAGTGGGCGGGAACAACTCGCATGTAGCCCCGCTTACCACGGCGCTACGTACCAACCTGACCTCCGGCGGGCGCTACACGCTCACCTCCGTGAGCACAAACGACAAGCTCACGGAACTACAGGCTGCCTACACGGCTGGTAGCGGTAGCAGCATTAACCGGAACGCGCTTGCCGAGTGGGGGCGCGACAACAGCATATCTACGATATGCTTGGTGGTGGATGACGTAAAGGGCAATGACCACCTTTTTTCGGCGCAGCTCATTGATACCAAAGACAGCAAGCTGGAGGGTCGTGGCAGCTATATCCGCACGGACGTTGCTGCCGTCGACGTTGCGCGGATAGCGTTGGCGCTATCGCGGCAGCTGGATGGGCCAAAGCATAGGCGCAGCGCTCCAGCTCCAGCGAGGCGCTATCCTGCGGAGCTGGATATTGAGATGGTATTTGTGGAGGGAGGAACGTTCACGATGGGATACCTCCCTGAAAGGGACGGTGATGATAGCCATTGGCTTAATAGTGAGAGGCCCGCGCACAGCGTAACGGTGAGCAGCTTTTACATTGGCAAATATGAGGTAACACAAGCGCAGTGGAAGTCCGTCATGGGCACCCCAGACATCACAAATGATGACCAAACAGCTGTACTCGCGATTCGGAATGACGTTAATGCGTTTCTCACAAACCTGAACCGTATTACCGGTAAGAGTTACCGCCTGCCGACCGAAGCGGAGTGGGAGTACGCAGCGCGTGGTGGCAAGATGAGCCAAGGCTACATGTATAGCGGTAGCAACGACTGCGACGAAGCGTCAATTAATGGACCTCAACGTGTAGGCATGAAAAAACCCAACGAACTCGGCATTTATGACATGTCTGGCAACGTATGGGAACTGTGTTCGAACTACTTTTATTACTATTCTTCTACGCCTCAGACAGACCCTCAAGGGCCATCAAGTAGTGGCATGAATCCTGTACGTCGCGGTGGTGGTGGTTCTGATGTGTGTATCCATAGACGCATCAGCGGACGCAACGTTAATCTTCCTCCCGAAACCCATTGGGGGAACACCGGCTTCCGCGTGGCGTTGCCCGCGCAGTAGCTTTGCCAAGCGGCGAAAAAATGTAAAGGTGCGACCTGAAAGGTCGGATTTTCATAACCGCGGGTCAGCGACCCGCGGAGAGGGAAACGCCTCCTCCATCTCTGCCTGAAAGGCAGGACTTTTAAGGCTTTAAGTCTTAGAAGTCCTGCCTTTCAGGCAGAAAAAGAGAGGGTGAGCGCTTTTCCGCGGGTCGTTGACCTGCGGTTATGAAGATTAAGCCCTTTCAGGGCTGCCGCGGTGAAAAAACAACCCCTTCATTCTAAAAGAACTCATCATCTACCAGCCGTTTTCGCGCCCCCTTGCCTTCGGTTTCCTCGTAGGTGCTGCAATCGAGGTTCATTGCCCGCATGTTGAGCGGCGCTTCAAAGCGCGCGTGCTCCGAGATGTGGAGGGTGGGGTCGGCATATACGCTTCTCATGAATGCGCCAAATATGGGCAATCCCGAGTTTGCGCCGCCGCCCGTGCGGAGGCTCTCAAAGTGCACGGAGCGGTCTTCGCAGCCCACCCACACGCCGGCGGCCAGCTGGGGCGTGATGCCCATAAACCAGCCGTCGGACTGGTTTTGCGTGGTGCCGGTTTTGCCGCCTATGGCGCCGTTTAGCAGGTAGGTGTTGCGCAGGCGTATTGCCGTTCCGTTGTTCACCACGCTTTGCAGCAGGTTGGTCATGAGGTAGGCGGTTTGCTCGCTGATGGCCTCCGTTTTGTGCGTAGCGCCAAAAACCGCCAGCACGTTTCCGTTGCGGTCTTCTATGCGGGTTACCATGGTGGGCATCACGCGCACGCCCTTGTTGGCAAACGTGGCGTAGGCGTTGACCATTTCGTAGAGGGAAATCTCCGCCGTTCCGAGGAATATGGAGCTAACCGGCGGGATGTAGCTGGTTATCCCCATTTTGTGGCATAAGTCCACCACGTTTTGCGGGTTGAACTGCTTGATGAGCCACGCCGAGATGTTGTTTACGCTGAGCGAGAGCCCCCACTTGAGCGTCACCATTTTTCCGTCGTACGCGGTTGGGGAGGCGTTTTTGGGCGTCCACGTGGAGTCGCCGGTCACAAAGGTTTGCGGGATGTTGGGCACCCTGTAGCAGGGGTGAAATCCCTCCTGCATGGCAAGCGTGTACAGGAATGGCTTTATGATAGATCCCACCTGCCGCCGGCTCTGCTTCACCAAGTCGAACTTGAAGTGCCTAAAGTTGGGGCCTCCCACGTACGCCCTGATGTAGCCCGTATGCGGATCCATGGCCATGAAGCTGGCGCGCAGGAATGCCTTGTAGTACTTGAGCGAGTCGAGCGGCGACATTCTCACCGTTGCCTCTCCGTCCCACGTAAAGATGAGCATCTCCGTGGGCGTGCGGAAGTTTTCCATAATTTTGTCTACCGACCAGCCGGCGAGGCGCAGCACGCGGTACCGCTCGGTTTGCTTCACGGCGCGGAGGATGTACTCCTGCTCCTGCTCGGCGCTCATGTCGTTGCCAAAAATGCGCCCGCCTTTCAGCCGTATTTCCTCGTTGAGCGCCGGCTGGAGGTTGCTTCTGAGGTGCTCCATCAGCGCCTCCTCGGCGTACTGCTGCATTTTTGCGTTGATGGTGGTGTAGATTTTCAGCCCGTCGCGGTTGACGTCGTAGGGCACGTCGCCGGGCTTTTTGTTTTTGTGGCACCAGCCGTAGAGGGGATTTTTTTCCCACTCAATGGAGTCTGCGAGGTAGTCTTGCTTGGTGGCGTATCGGGATCGCTCCGGTCGTCGCGCGTTCATGGTTTGGCGCACGCGCTCCCTGAAGTAGGTGGCCAGCCCCGTATTGTGGTCTTTTTGCTGAAATTTGAGGGTAATTGGCACGTCGCTGAGGATAGCGTAGCTTTCGAGGGTGAGGTAGCCAGCGCGCGCCATTTGCCGCATTACGAAGTTGCGCCGCAGGAGGGCGTTTTCGGGGTTGCGCACGGGGCTGTAGCGCGTGGGCGCGTTGACCACGCCGGCCAGCAGCGCCGCCTCCTCCACGCTGAGCTGCGAGGGGTGCTTGTCGAAAAACGTTGCCGCCGCCGCGTTTACCCCAAAGGCGTTGCTCCCAAAGGGGATTACGTTGAGGTACATGGCCACGATTTCGTTCTTGGTGTAGTTGCGCTCCAGCTTTACCGCCGTAATCCACTCCTTGAACTTGGCGATGACCAGCGAGCCGATCTTGTCGAGCGTGCTGCTGTACTCGTTGGCGTTGCGGGGGAACAGGTTTTTGGCCAGCTGCTGGGTAATGGTGCTGCCGCCGCCCTGACTTCTGTCGCCCATCGCCACGGTGCGCACGGCCACGCGCATGAGCCCCTTGAGGTCTATGCCAAAGTGGCTGGCAAAGCGCACATCCTCCGTTGCAATCACGGCCTTGATGAGGTTGGGCGAAATGTCCTCAAAGCTGATAAACGAGCGGTTTTCGATGTGGAAGGTGCCCAGCAGGTGGTGATCCTCGGAGTACACCTCAGAGGCAACGTTGCTGCGGGGATTTTCGAGCTCCGCAAAGGTGGGCATGGCGCCAAAGTACTCGCGGCTGACCAGCATAAGCATAATAACTAAAAAAATGACCGGAAGCACAATTGCGCTCCAGAGGATTGTTGCAAACCAAATTTTATTCTTTCTACTTCTCGTCATAACTTACATATCACTATTTTTTGTGCCCCAAAAGTAGGGTTTAATTCCATAGCTTATGGCGGCAAAAATGTTAAATATCAGTTAAAAATTTTGAACGTCCAAATTATAATAGTTTACTTTGTAGTCGAATTTGGAAATGGAAAATCCAAGGCTTGAAAAATTTGAGAATGAAAACAATGTTGCCGACACCGTGGGCAACGCTCTATACACCTTAATAAATCATAGATTGTAGTAAAACCTGTAAAAAAATGTCAGAAAACTTAGTTATTGTTGAGTCGCCCGCAAAGGCGAAAACCATAGAGAAATTCTTGGGCAAAGAATACCTCGTAAAATCGAGCTTTGGGCACATCCGCGATTTGGTAAAAAAGAACTTTGGCGTGGACTTGGAGCACGACTACCAGCCGCAGTACGCCATCTCGGAGGGCAAGGAGGCCATTGTTGCCGAGCTGCGCAAGCACTCCAAAACCGCCAAAACCATTTGGCTCGCCTCCGATGAAGACCGCGAGGGGGAGGCCATTGCGTGGCATCTGCAGGAGGCGCTAAAGCTGGATCCTAAAAAAACGAAGCGCATCGTGTTTCACGAAATAACCAAAGACGCCATCCTTAACGCCATTCAGCACCCCCGCAGCGTGGACATTAACTTGGTAAACGCGCAGCAGGCGCGCCGCGTGCTCGACCGGCTGGTGGGCTACGAGCTCTCGCCCCTGCTGTGGCGAAAAATAAAGGCGTCGCTCTCCGCAGGGCGCGTACAGTCGGTGGCGGTGCGCCTCATTGTTGACCGCGAGCGCGAAATCCTTGTCTTCAGCGTCGAAAGCTTTTTTAGGGTAGCCGGAATATTCCTTGCCGGCAAAACGTCGCTCAAGGCAGACGTGCCGCAAAAGTTTGGCGACGAAAAAGCGGCGCTTACGCTGCTGAAAAAGTGCACCAACGCCACCTTTACGGTGGAGTCCGTCGAAAAAAAGCCGGCCAAAAGGTCGCCAACCGCGCCGTTCACCACCTCCACCTTGCAGCAGGAGGCAAGCCGCAAGCTGGGATTTTCGGTGCGGCAAACCATGGCCGTTGCGCAGCGCCTGTACGAAGAGGGCTACATTACCTACATGCGTACCGACTCGGTAAACCTCTCGGAGCAGGCAATTGCCTCGGCAAAGGAGGCTATCCTCAAAATGTACGGCGAAAAATACCTGCACACGCGCCGCTACACCACCAAAACAAAGGGTGCGCAGGAGGCGCACGAGGCTATCCGGCCGTCGTACATGAGCAACCCAACCATCGACGCAGGCTCGCAGGAAAAGCGCCTCTACGAGCTTATCTGGAAGCGCACAATCGCCTCGCAGATGAGCGAGGCTATGCTGGAGCGAACAATCGTGACCATTGGCGTGTCGGGCGCAGCGGAGAAGTTTGTTGCCAACGGCGAGGTGATGCTTTTTGACGGATTTCTCAAGGTTTACATGGAGTCGCAGGACGACGAGAGCGAAGGCGACAGCGCAGGGCTGCTCCCCCCCATGCAGGTGGGGCAAACGCTGCAGTCCAGCAGCATTGTTGCCACCGAGCGCTTTACGCAGCGTCCGCCGCGCTACACGGAGGCCACGCTGGTGAAAAAGCTCGAGGAGCTGGGCATTGGGCGTCCGTCAACCTACGCGCCCACCATCTCTACAATCGTTGCGCGCGGCTACGTGATTAAGGAAGACCGCGAGGGGCAGGTGCGCTCCTACAAGCAGCATACGCTCACAAGCGGGAAAATTACCGAAAAAATCTTAACGGAAATTACCGGCGCCGAGCGGGCAAAGCTCTTCCCCAGCGATATGGGCATGGTGGTTACCGACTACCTCGTGGAGCACTTCCCAAAGGTTTTGGACTTCAGCTTCACCGCCAAGGTCGAGGAGGAATTTGACGAAATTGCGGACGGAAAAATTGTGTGGAATAAGATGATAGACGACTTCTACCAGCTGTTTCACGTGCAGGTGGAGGATGCGCTCCAAAATTCGCAGCGCGCCACCGCCGAGCGCAAGCTGGGCGTTGACCCCAAAACGGGCAAGGAGGTCATTGTGCGCATTGGTCGCTTTGGGCCTCTGGCGCAGCTTGGCGAAGGCGAGGGCGACCAAAAGCCGCAGTACGCCAACCTGCAAAAGGGGCAGCTCATAGAAACCATTACGCTCGAGGAGGCGCTCAAGCTCTTTGAGCTGCCCCGCACGCTTGGCGACTACGAGGGAAAGCCAATGACGGTTGCCGTAGGGCGCTTTGGCCCCTACGTGCGCCACGACGACAAATACGCTTCGCTCAAGCGCAACGTGGACAACCCCATGACCATTGCCCTTGAGCGTGGCATAGAGCTTATTGAGGAAAAGCGCCGGATGGAGCGCGAAAAGGTAATAAAAACGTTTGCCGAAAATGAGGAGCTGCAGGTGCTCAACGGTCGCTTTGGCCCCTACCTCTCCTGTGGCGAGCGCAACTTCAAGCTGCCAAAGGACATTGTACCCTCTGAGCTGACCTACGAGCAGTGCGTAGAAATCATGTCGCAGCAGGAGGGCAGCACGCCGCGAAAATCCCGCTTTGCCAAAAAAACCGCCGCCGCAAAATCTACTGTAAAAAAGACCTCAGCCGCCAAAGCAACCGCCGCAAAGCCCGCTGCAAAAAAGACCGCAACCGCTAAAGCAACGGCGGCAAAGCCTGCTGCAAAAAAGGCTGCAACCACCAAAGCAACGGCGGCAAAGTCTGCGAAAACAGAGAAAGCAAAAACAACAAAGAAAGCAACAGCAAAGAAAAAGATTTCGTGATGTTACCCGCTCCAGTGGAAAATTCTCCCCAAAATACTGCTATTTTTGAAATGCGCTAATTGTCAGGTGCTTACTCGTTTTCTACTTTAAATTATCATGATATTTTAAAGTGGAACTTCAAATTATCATGATAATTTGAAGGTTGAAAGATGGGTTTAGTCGCTTCATGGCTTCCACCGCTGCCTTTAGTGGAGGCTCAACGCTAACCTCGCCTCCGGTAGCGCACTTCATCCACAGCTGCGTTGAGCCGGATAAATCTCTTCCAAAAAACTAAAAAAAATAGATATATATGCTATCTCTCTATTGCTCATTCAAATATTATTGCTACCTTTGCACCGCTACTTTAAATTATCATGCGAAATCGAAATAGCCACTTTAAATCGTCATGATAATTTAAAGTAGCGGTTTAAATTATCATGCGAAATCGAAATTAGAGGAGTATGTATCACCGGAAACAAATTTTTGAAGGCGCAGGCAACGAAAGTATTTTCTTTTGGGGTGCGCGGCAAACAGGAAAAAGTACGCTGCTAAAGCAGCTTTTTCCCAACGCTTTGTGGTTTGACCTGCTCTTGACAAGCGATTACGAGCGGTTGGCTAAAAATCCCGGGTTAATTCGCGAAATGATTGCGGCAAATCCGTCTATTTCGTTGGTGGCTATTGATGAGATACAGCGATTACCGGAGCTGCTGAACGAAATTCACTGGATGATTGTCAACAAGGGCGTCAGGTTTATCATGAGCGGGTCAAGTCCACGCAAAATTCTGCGCTCGGGCGCCAACCTGCTCGGCGGAAGAGCGCTGCGCTACGAGCTGTATCCGCTCACGAGCAGCGAAATTCCTAACTTTGATTTGCTGCGGGCAATCAACAACGGTTTGCTGCCCAAACACTACGACACGCTCAACGCAAAGCGGCTGCTTTCGGCTTACGTTGGCAGCTATTTGCGGGATGAAATTGTGGCGGAAGCCCAGATGAGAAACATTGCTGTCTTTAGCCGTTTCTTGGAAATTGCCGCGCTGACCAACGGCGAAATCGTTAACTACTCAAATATTGCCACCGACGCCAGCGTGAGCGTTCCCACCGTGAAAGCCTACTTTCAAATTCTGGAGGAAACGTTGCTGGGGCGCTATTTGCCGTCGTTTCAAAAAAAACCCAAGCGTCGGGTGATTATGGCTCCAAAGTTTTACCTGTTCGACGTTGGGATAGTGAATACGCTGCTAAACAGGGGAAAGATTGAAATCGGGACGGAGCTGTTCGGCAAATCTTTCGAGCATTTTATCTACGAAGAAATTTATGCCCATAGCCGGTACTCCGATCTGAACTACCCGCTTGCCTACTGGCGCACCACGTCGCAGCTGGAGATTGACTTTGTTCTGGGAGATCACGAAGTTGCCGTGGAGGTAAAGTCAACCCAAGAAGCCCAAAGCCGCCACCTGAAAGGGTTGAAAGCATTTGCCGAAGAATATACGGTAAAAAAGCTGATATTGGTCAGCAACGACCCTTACCCCCGCATGGTGGACAACGTGCTGGTGCTGCCGTGGCAAGTTTTTTTGCAGCAGCTGTGGGGCGGCGAAATAATGTCGTGAGTTTGCATTTCTCAGCGTAGAAGTCATGAGCCGCTGACTTGCTTCACGGCTTCCGCCGCCGCTTTCAGCGTGGGCTCAATGCTGACCTCGCCTCCGGTGGCGCGCTGCATCCACAGCTGCGGGGTGAGCCGACCCAGCCGGTAGATGCGTAGCACCTCGTCTGCAAGGTTCTTGCCCCGCAAATGCTCCTCGAGCTGAAACTCTATGAGGTGCCCCATGGGGTAGCTGGAGAGGTATAGCGGGTAGCTTAGCATGTGCGAGTATATGGCGAGGATGGGCGAATTGGGGTGACCCAGCGCCGGCGCGTAGTAGCTGTTCCATACTTCGCGGGCAATGCGCAGCGTGTTTTCTTTGAGCTGCGCAGGGGTGGCGGTGGGGTTTGCGTACAGCCACTCCCACACGGCTATGTCAACGAGCGAAACGCCCATGATTTCGTAGCATCCCCAAAAAATGTCCAGCGCGCTCAGGTGGCGCTTGGCGGGATTTTTTTCGGCTATCCCCAGCATGTCCAAATCGCGCTTTTGGAAAACGAACGCCAGCGCCTCGGTAAAGGCGGTGTTGGGCACGCCGTTCATGACGTAGTGCTCCACGTCGTGCAGGCTGATGGTTTGCTCCACGTTGTGCCCAAACTCGTGCATGGCAATATTATACCCCTTGTAGTCCATTCCGTTCGGGGCAACGCGGGTGCGCAGGTGCGCCTTGTCGCCCTTCATCACGGCGCCCCATGCGTGTCCGGAGCCGCGGGAGGCGTCCACCTCAACCTTGCTGCAAATGCGCTGCGCCTCGGCGGAGGAAAAGCCCAGCTTTTGCAGGATGCTGGGCAGGCCTCGCTCAAAGTCGGCTGCCGTGGGGTACAGCTTTGCCGTTTGCGCGCTCAGCTTGTCCTCCGGAATGCCGCTGCGCGCCTTAAAGCCGTCGTACCATATGTCAAACGGCTCCAGCGGTCGCCCCAGCCGCTGCGCTATCAGCCGCGCAACGTCCGCCACCACGTCCGACGATATAAACCGCGTGTACATTTGCTTCACCTCCTCTACGGAAAACTCCATATCGCCCTCAAAGGCGCGCCGGATGTAGGTGGGATGCTGCGGCGTGTAGGGGTCTTCGGCGCGCAGCGCGCTAAACGTGCGGAGGAGCATCTCGTAGCGCGTATCCGGCTCGGACGGTGCGCCGGCTTCACCCCCATCCTCAAGAACCGTGTTGCCGTAAGGCTTCCACTGCACGCCTCCGTTGTTGACTACCTTAGCCGGTATCTGCTGCTCAACAATGCGCTCCATTACGGCGTAAATCATGCGCTGCTTCTCCAGCCCGCGCTGCGCGTCGGCGTAGCTGGCCTTCAGCTCGTCGCGCAGGCCCCAGTGGGAGATGAGCAGCATGTTGTTGGGGAAGAGCGCCTCGCCGGCCTCGCTGCGCAGCGCGCCCATGGCAATGTTGTAGCTCGACACGTAGGCCTCGGCGTCGGCGGTTGCCTTTGCCGTGGCCAGCTTCAGCGCGGCGGGAACGCGCGTGGAGAACACGTCGCCCATGCGCGCGTAGCCCCACTCCAGCGCCGACCACCGCTCGCCCTGCTGCTGCTTTTCGCTCAGGCTATACGAGGGGAAGTTGAGGATGACCGTAAAGGCGACCTTTGAGGCAAACATGTCGTCGTTGAAGTGCGCCGCCACGTCGTACCCCGCCAGCTCCATATCAATTTTGGCAGGCTCGCCGCCGGCCTCGTCGCGGGGTTGCTTCAGCCGGAGGTCAATCACGTTGAAGTAGCCCCAAATGGCTTCGAGCTTGTCCGACAGCTTTTCAAACAGCGCCCGCCGCTCGGCTTCGTCGTTTACGTATTCGCTTACGCAAAAATCAGCAAAGCGGTCTGCGCTGCCGTCGCTTGCGCGCCACAGCGCCGCCGCCTGCGCAACGCCTTTGGTGGCGCGCGCCACATCGAGGTTAGGGTAGCGCGCCTTGAGCGAGTCGAGCGTTTGCGCCGCCACGAGGGGGTTATTTTTCATTATTGCTTCTTCGTTGTTGCGCTGCAAGCTGCTGCACGACAGCAACGGCGCAGCAATAGCAGCAAGGCAGGTAAGGGTTGTCAGCTTCATGGTTTGAGGGTTTTAAGGATTGAAAAAGCAAATATAGCGTTTTTTTTGATGAAAAATACCGTACGAGAAAATATTTTTGTCCGAAAAAATGTATTACTTTTGCATTTTCTGGAACGTAAAAATGGTATAAAGTTACACAAAATGGAACGTAACGTCTCTCGTAAGTTTTTGGAGTGGAAAAATTCGTCCGGCAGAATGCCGTTAGTTGTTACCGGCGCTCGGCAGGTAGGCAAAACGTACAGCTTGCTGGAGTTTGGCAAGAAGCACTACCAAAATGTTGTTTATTTGAATTTTGAAAATAATGCTGCCTTGAGCGCTGCCTTTGAGCGCGATTTAAACCCTGCCCGCATCATCCGCGAGCTGTCGGTTATTTCGGGTGAGTCAATTTTTAAAAAGGAGACGCTGCTCATTTTTGACGAAATACAGGTCTGCGAGCGGGCTTTGACTTCGCTGAAGTATTTTTGCGAGGATGCGCCGGATTACCACATTGCAGCTGCGGGTAGCCTGCTGGGCGTAACGCTAAACCGTTCCCGATTTTCGTTTCCCGTAGGCAAAATCAACGCCATCACGCTTTATCCGCTCAGCTTTGAGGAGTTTCTTTTGGCGCTGGGCAAACAAAATGGCGTGACCATGATACGCGAATGTTTTGAAAACAACGCGTTTTTTTCGGCTCATAACGAATATATGGATTTGTACAAAATCTTCCTCTTGGTTGGTGGAATGCCTTTTGTTGTACGTGAGTATCTTAGAAACAAAGATTTTACGCAATCCTTTAATTTGCAGAAAACCTTAAACGATGCTTATATTTCTGACATGGTAAAATATGCGCAGGCAACGGAAACAACCAAAATTTTGGCGGCTTTTAACTCTATTCCTGCGCAGCTGGCTAAGGAAAATCACAAATTTCAATACAAAATCATTAAAACAGGAGCGCGGGCGCAGGAATTTGAAAATTCTCTGGACTGGCTGCAAACCGCAGGCATTATTCGCAAATGTGTGAAAGTAACCGACGGGCTGTTCCCGTTGGAGCTTTTTGCCCGCCACAGCTCATTTAAAGTATACCTTTTGGACACAGGGCTACTGTCGTCTAAGTATAACCTTGCGCACAACGTAGTTTTGAGCGATTTGTCGAACTTTTATAGCGTAAAAGGCGCGCTGGCCGAAAATTATGTTTTTTCTACGCTCGCTACAGGCGGATATACGCCGTTTTACTGGGAATCAGAAGGAAAGGCGGAGGTTGATTTCGTAATTCAAAGCAGGGAAGGAAAAATCATTCCGGTTGAAGTAAAATCGTCGGAGCACAACCGTTCAAAAAGTTTGCAACAATTTGTAGCCAAATACAAGCCCGATTATTCGATTCGGGTTTCAGCAAAGAATTTCGGATTTGAAAATGGCATCAAATCGGTTCCATTGTATGCTGTATTTTGCATTTAAGTGAGGCAAAAACCTTTTGCCCGCGGAACGGCAAAGATACAAATTACGGCTAAATTGCAAAATTCACATATAATTTACTACTTTTGCTTCGCTAAGTTAAGCCAAAAAAAATTTGCGTATGAAAACTTCAAAGCTCCTTGTGGCAGCCGCGATGCTGCTATTCTCCTCGCTGCTAAGCGCGAAGGAGGTTGTTATAACGGTAAAAAATCCGCTCAACACGGCGCGCGTGGGCGCACCCGTTGCCGTCAGCGCGGCGCAAATACGCGCGCTGGACGCCAGCTATAGCGGAGGGCCTGTGGCGGTATATGCAGGCAGCACGCGCCTCTGCGCGCAGCTCGACGATTTTGACGGCGACGACAGGGCTGACGAGCTGGCGTTTTTGCTCGACATGAAAGCCGGCGAGGCGAAAAAAATCCGGCTGGTTACGGGCGACGCCACCGCCGCGCCGTGCGCAGCAGGGCGCGTGCACGCACAGCTGCTCTTGCGCAACAAGGACAACAACACCATTACCCCCGTTCTATCGGCGGAGTCGCCTACGGGCAACCTCTACAACAGCCTGCACCACCACGGCCCCGCGTGGGAAACAGGCCTCATAGCCTACCGCGCCTACTTCGACGCCAAGCAGACCATAGACGTGTACGGCAAGCGCAGGCAGCAGCTCGAGCTGGACGCGAGCAAGTGGTACCCTACCGACGAGCAGCTGGAGCAAGGCTTTGGCGACGATATTCTGCTGGTATCGGGCAGCGTGGGCGTGGGCACGCTCAAGGGGTGGGACGGCAGCAAGGCGCTGCACATTGCGCCGGTGGGCAGCCGCGAAGCGCGCATTATCGCCGCAGGCCCGCTGCGCACGGTGGTCGAAATGGCGGTGCAGAGGTGGATGTACATGGGAGATTCGCTGGACGTTACCTGCCGGTACGTTACCTACGCCGGACGCCGCGATGTGGAGGTCAGGGTGATTTGCGCCAAGCCTCCTGCGCAGAATATCCTGTTTTGCACGGGCGTGCAAAAGATACAAAAGTCAACGGAGTTTTTTTCGGACAGCGCCGGCCTTGCCTGCGTGTGGGGAACGGGCTTTCCGGTAAACGATACGGTAAAATACGGGCTGCAAACCGTTGGGTTGGCGGTAGCAATCCCCGCCGCCACCTACCACGGCGACGCAACCGACCGCTCCAACCACCTGACGCTGCTTGCTCCCAAGGGGGTGCAAGAGTTTACCTACCACTTTTGGGCAGCTTCGGAAAAGGAGGAATGGTGGCCGCTAAAAACCGCAAAAGCGTTTTTTGACTTTTCAGCCAGCGAAAAGCAGCTGGCGCTAAACCCGCTGGTAGTTGAGGTTAGGGAGTGAGGTGGAAATAGACTATCTATGTTATTCGTTGTACGACGGATTTCCTTAAAATAATTTGGGGCGTCCCCAAATGCGGAAAACAGGTACAATGTTTTTCACGATGTCGATTATTGACGCGACATAATCTCTTTAGCAAAGCTTGCCACCGTAAGCCGGTGTACGCCCATAATTCGCGCGATAGCCGACTTGGATACTTTTTTATCTAACAAGACCTTTATTTCCGCTTCCTTACTCGTCAATTTTTTGACTTTCGACTTACTACCTTTAGGACGACCTAATACGACGCCTTCGGCGCGCTTACGAGCAAGGGCTTCTTTGGTACGTTGAGAAATAAGATTCCGTTCAATTTCGGCGGAAAGACCGAAAGCAAAAGCGAGAACTTTAGAGTTGATGTCACTCCCAAGCCGGTAATTGTCTTTAATTGTCCACACCTGAATATCTCTGTTCATACATTCGTTTAAAATGCCCATTATCATTAACAGGTTTCTACCCAAACGTGACAACTCCGAACAAATAAGAATGTCATCTTTTCTCATTTTTTTTAGAAGTTTACCAAGTTTTCTGTCTTGAAGGTTTTTTACCCCCGAGATAGTTTCTTCTATCCATTTATCCACAACCATTACGTTTTTATCACAATACTGATTGATTTCAAAACGCTGATTTTCTACTGTTTGCTTGTCGGTACTTACCCGAATGTAACCGTAAATCATACTGTTTTTTGTTTAATTTAATCTTTTATATGTATATATTAATGACAAATATAGCATAATTTTATTATATAATTATTTTAGACATAAAATCAGCGTTTATTTTAGTCAAAGCGCCACTAACTGCAACTTTTCGACCTCCGAAAGCTGGGTGATTTTATCACCCATAGAACAACGCATAAAGGCTAAAATAGAGGAAGTTGGAGTATCGCTCAAAGATTGGGATATTCAAATCAATTATGGCATAAAAACCGGATGTAATGAGGCATTTATTATTTCAGGAGAGAAACGAAGAGAACTGATAAAACAAGACCCGAAAAGTGAAGAAATTATACGACCTATTTTACGTGGCAGGGACATCAAACGATATGGATATGACTTTGCGGATTTATATCTTTTGTTTATCCCATGGCATTTCCCTTTACATACAGATGTTACCATACAAGGCGCATCAGATATAGCAGAACAAGCATTTAAACAACAATTCCCAGCCATTTATAATCATTTGTTGCAATACAAAAAAGAACTTTCCAATAGAAACAAAGCAGAAACTGGAATACGTTATGAATGGTATGCCTTGCAACGATGGGGAGCTAATTATTGGGAGGATTTTTATAAGCAAAAAATAGTATGGAAACGAGTAGGCTCAATTCTTCGTTTTTGTTACGATGAAAACCATTTTGTACTCGACAGTACTTGTTTTGCTGCAGGTAATCATATTATATATCTTGTTGCTATATTAAATTCAAAACTAGTGAATTATATGTTACAAGATGCTCCTAAAACAGGCACGGGAGATTTGTTAATAAGTGTTCAGGCAATTGAACCTCTCAGAATTCCCATACCAAACATTGAAATTGAGCAGAAAATAGAAAACCTTTTACAAGCAAAAGAATATCAAGTAATAGACAAGATAGTATATGACATATATAATCTTACAAAAGAAGAAATAGGATTTATTGAGTCTCAATAAATCCTATTTCTTTTTCATTTAATCTGTAAACCTCATAAATCAATTTATCAATACTATGATAATCTTTTTCTTTTACTCTTTTTTTTATGAATTGTTTTGTTTCCAAATCAAATAGTGGGCAATTAAATTTCTCAAAAAAAGTATGTTTCATTCTTACTCCTGCCTCACCTAATCCACCACCGCCATAAAAATTTTTTACTGCAAAAAAGAATAGTTTGGAATTTAAAATAGCAATAAGGTATTCTATGTCATTTCCCGTTATGATTCTTCCTGTATCTAAACAAAAAAAAGCACCTTCATTGTCAAGCATAAATGAAGGTTCTAAGACCATTTCTTGAAAAATGATTTTTTGCTTATAGAAATCCTCCCAATAACTTATAGAATCTTGTGTTTCAAACCATTTATTATTAGTCTTTTTCCTTGCGCCTAGTTCTCCTGTCTGTTTTAGTCTATCATAGTCAAAACTCAAAAGGTGCTGTTTTACAGCAGGATATTTTTCAATATCTATTCTCAAACTAGGAAATGTTGTAATTAAATATAAATCAGCAAATTCATATCCATAACGCTTAATATCTCTTCCCCTGAGTAATGGTCGTATAATTTCTTCACTTTTTGGATCTTCGGCAATCAGTTCATCCTTTTTCTTACCGTCAATAATAAATGCTTCGTTGCATCCAGTCAAAACACCTCGATAAATATTTATATCCCA
>JAITQP010000012.1 GCA_031288885.1 Prevotellaceae bacterium
ACCGCCACGGAGCACAGCAACCCGCCCAGCTACACGGTAGATAGCAGCATAATTGTACTGCGGAACGCCGCAAGAGCCGGCGACAAGTTTGCAGGCTGGTACAATGCCTCCGCCGGCGGCAGCAAGGTGAGCGCTATTTCGGCGGGTAACACGGGGCACGTTTCGCTCTGGGCGCGATGGAAAGAGAAGCACACCGTGAGGTTCTTTGACGACAACGTCGAGTACACAAGCTACAGCTGCACCATAATAGACGGCGATACGGTGAGCAAGCCCTCGCCCGACCCCACAAAGGCTAACCACGACTTTGTCGGCTGGTACAAGGAGGCTGCGTGCGCCAACGCGTGGGACTTCTCCGGCAGCGTTGTTTCGCAAAACATCGACCTCTACGCCAAGTGGTGGGCAAAAATTACCGGAGCGTACACGCTTGTCTTCGCCGGCAACGGCGGCAGCGTACATCAGGACTCCATTAGCAAGGAGGTTGCCTACGGCGCGGCGGTAGGAAAACTGTCCACGCCCACGCGCAAGGGCTATACGTTTACCGGCTGGAATACCAAAACTGACGGCAGCGGAATGATCTATACCGCCGATACCGTGTACCGAACATCGGGCAACACCACGCTCTACGCGCAGTGGAGCGTTATCACCTACAATATAACGTACAACGGCGTAACCGCCACTGAGCACAGCAACCCGACCTCCTACACAGTAGATAGCGGCATAATTATGCTGCGGGACGCCGCAAGAGCCGACAACAAGTTTGCGGGCTGGTACAACAACGCAACCGGCGGTAGCAAGGTGAGCGCTATTCCGGCGGGTAACACGGGGCACGTTTCGCTTTGGGCGCGATGGAAAGAGAAGCACACCGTGAGGTTCTTTGACGGCAACGTCGAGTACACAAGCTACAGCTGCACCATAATAGACGGTGACAAGGTGAGCAAACCCTTGCCCGACCCCACAAAGCAGGGCAATTACACTTTTGGCGGATGGTGGAGGCATAAGCCAAACGATACCACGCTCTGGGATTTCAACGCTGGCGTGGCGGAGAGCATGACGCTCTACGCCAAATGGCTTGACCCGAGCACAACGGTTTACGTTACGTTTAACACGTGCGGCGGCAGCCCCGTGGAAAGGCAACCGGTAGCGCGCGGCGACAAGGCAATGCCCCAATCCACCGAAAGAGATGGCTACGAATTTGCTTACTGGGACAATGATACAACAGACTGGATGCCATGGGATTTCAACAACCCTGTGGCGCAGGACATCACCCTCTACGCGAGGTGGCGAGCAAAGACTTTCGTCGTTACCTTTGACTTCGACAACGGAGACCCCGTTGAACAAATACAGTCGCTACCGTACAGCAGCACGGTAACGCCGCCCACGCCCCCCTTCACAAAGTCGGGCTACACCTTTGCGGGAAGCTGGTACCACGTGAGAGGCAGGAACAACGTTACATGGAACTTCAGCGCCGATAGGATAACGCAGGACACCACCCTCTACGCCCAGTGGGACGCCAACGACACGAGCATCGTCACCGTTTTCTTTGAGACCAACGACGATAGCGTCAACGCTATTACGCCGCAAGAGGTGAGGGCGGGCGAGAAGCTATTTCGCCCCAAAGATCCCGAGCGCCCTAACTATAGGTTTGACGGGTGGTACAGGGACGACACGACCTTTAGCACCCCATGGGACTTTGCTAAATCGCGGGTAGATGACGGCGGCATGACGCTCTACGCCAGCTGGAAAGTCAAGCGCCTTGAGGTGGACAGCGTGATGATTAACGGAGAATGGATACACGTGAGCGACACCGTCAACTCCATCATCCGCTACACCATGCCGTGCGGCGACACCGCAACAGCGCTGCGGATTGTCCTCGAGACGCCCGCCGGCATTATCAGCAGCCTCACCGACAATACGCTGGTATGGAATGCCGGCAGCTCGGCGTTTAAAAAGGATACCACCATTACCCTTACCTCGTTCGACAGGAGAAAAAAGCCGTACACGCTACAGCTGGAGAAAAATTTTGAGCTCAGCAGCATCGTGCACGCCCAGCTGGGTGGCCGCCTGCTGATGGTCATCAACAACCCCGAGCACAACGGCCACACCTGCCGCTTTCGGGAGGTGAGCTGGCTGAAGATGAAAGATGGAGGGAAGCAAATCATCTCAAAGAACAAATTTTACTACATCTCCCCAACCGGCCAGCCCATTGCCGATAGCATATTCGTGTGGCTAAAGGACTCCGCCGGAACGGAGTTTGAGAGCTGCCCCTACATTTCCAAAGATTCCGTCGTGCAAGTTGCCGCGCGCGCATCGGTTTACCCCAACCCCGTTTCGGCGGGCGGCGTGGTACGCCTCAAGGAGGACATCCTCGCCGACGAGCAGCTGGCGGAGCGCTACGCAGCATTCCAGCTGTTCGACGTGCAGGGCAGGCTGCTGCACTCCGGCAAAGCCTCCGAGCTCCTGCAGGGGCTCTCCATGCCAACCATCTCGGGCGTTTACCTCATCATCCTTGAGGGCAAAGCCGGCAAGCTGGAGATGAAGGCAGTGGTGGAGTAGGAGGTGAGAATGCTGCTCCGGCGCTCCTAAGCTGCGCAATTATTAGTGGATAACCCCGAGTTACGCCTACGGCCTACTCGGGGTTATTTGTGTTATATAAAGTGTGATAGATTTTTCAAATAACGATTGATATTATTCCCCTACGGGGAATTGGCTACGCGTGTGGGCGGGTTACCGCACGCCTCGCACCATTAATCATTAATGCTAAATAACATTACCCTGAAAAGCCTGAATTTTTCCGACCGCCTGCGGCGATATCCCCCCGCTACGCCTTGTCCTGCTCCGCTCCGCAGACCGGCGTAGCGGGTAGCTTACAGGAAAGAGCGGACGCCAACAGGGAAAGCTACGGCAAAACGACGCGTAAGCCGAAAGCGGGGAGACGGGAGTCGGGTCTGCTGGAGTAGCGAAAGGCAGCGCGGCAGTAGTCCGTGTCGTAGCTGCTCCAGCTACCGCCGCGCAGCACGACGAGGGGATAGGAAGAAGCACTTGTGTTCTCAGGGTTATCTAAAGGGTTGTTATCGGTCGTATAGTAGTTGGCGCTGTAGTAGTCGCGGCACCACTCCCAAACGTTGCCGCTCATGTCGTAAATGCCCAGCCCGTTGGGGGATTTGCCGCCTACCGGTTGAAGGTTGTTGGTGGGATTGTTGCCGTAGTGCCACGCCACCTCCTCAACGGTGTTGCTGCCGCTGTACTGAAAGGTATCGCACACCCCCGCGCTGCACCCCCGCGCTGCATACTCCCACTCCGCCTCCGTAGGCAAGCGGTAATTTTTCCCTGTAAGCGCGTTCAGCCTTACAAGAAACCCCGTGTCCGTGTGCACTATCTCGGCGTAGCTCACGTAAACCACCGGCTTATCATCGCCCTTGTAGTCAGTGCTGGTAAGTTCGCTGGGTAGCCACCCCATCACATGCTGCCACTCTGCCTGCGTTATCGGGTACTTCCCAATGCTAAAGTTGTTCACCCTTACTGTGTGAAGCGGCAGCTCATTGCTGTGGCTGCACGTGGCACCGTCCCTGCCGGGCTTGCACCCCATCTTAAACACCTCGCCGGCAACGCGCACCATCTGCACTCCTTCCGTCCCTCGGAGGGCGTAGCTCATACGGTAGGTTCCGCGCCCGGAGAGCTTGCCGGTGCTGCAGTCCATCAGCTGCGCCACCCGTTCTACCTGTGCTGGAAGTGTTATTGTTCCTGCGGTAGTACGCTCCACCACCAGCTGCACGAGGTCTATCCCGTTGGCCTTTCCCCACGCCGCAAGGCCGGTGGTGTCCACCGGTGTGGTCTGGGCGCGCAGCGCGGCCAACTTGTCCGCCACGGCGTCGTTGTCCTTGGTTACCAGCGTGTACTCGCCGTCTCGGTTAAGGTCGTTGCCCAGCCGGGCGGCAAAGTCGTCGCTCTTGGCGGCGCTTCCCATGCCCACCACCAGCACCGCCAGCTTGGGCTTATCGGCGCCCAGCGCGCCGATTGTCATCGTGTTTACTGCCCCAACGAGCAGCAAGGCACACAAATACATTTTGTAGCTCTGTTTCATTTTTTTTGTTTTTTGAATTCATAATTGATATTTCGCTTACTCTTTTACAGGATTTTCAGCATTACCTCCTTTGAGTTTAGACAATAAAAAAAGCGTGAAACTCAACTGTTTCCCGATATCTGTGGTATCTGTCATAACCAAATTCAATAGGAATAAGTCAAGTTCACGCGCAAACGTGAACATTGCAACTTATCCTTCATT
>JAITQP010000021.1 GCA_031288885.1 Prevotellaceae bacterium
TGCTGCTTGGCGTACTCCACAATGGTTGCCACAACCTGCCTGTGGCGGCTCCACTCGGGCTGCAAAAAGAGCTGGCACGAGGGGGATACCTTTGCGGCGTTTTCCTCCGCCCAGCGCAAATCCTGCTCGCCCTCCACGATTACCTTCAGCTCGCTTGCCTGCGCAAAAATTTCGGGCAAAGGGGGCTGCCGGAGCTTTGGCGAGAGGCAAATCCAATCCCACACGCCCGAGAGCGGCTGAGCGCCGGAGGTCTCCAAAAACGTGTGCATCCTTTTTGCCTTCAGGAGGCTGCAAAGTACGTTGAGGTTGTAGCGGAGCGGCTCGCCGCCGGTTACCACCACCGCCTGCGCCGGAAACGCCGCCGCCCGCGCCGCAATTTCGTCCGCCGCAACAAGCGGAAAGCTTTTAGCGTTCCACGTCATTTTGGCGTCGCACCAGCGGCAGCCCACATCGCAGCCGCCCAAGCGAATGAAGTAGGCAGGCTTCCCCATGTGAAACCCCTCGCCCTGTATGGTGTAAAAATCTTCCACCAGCGGCAGCATTTTTCCGTCATCCATGCAGTTGGTATTCAAAATCTCAAATTTTAGGTTCTTAGCTCTCAACTCTTAATTCTTAGCTCTTAACTCCCCACTTCCGCCCGTATTTTTTCTTTCGGTAAAAAACAAACCCCAGCCCGCCAAGCGTTAGCAGCGCAAGGGGCGCTATGGTGTTGACGGCAATCCACGCGCTGCGCTCCTGCACCACGCGGGCGCGGTCGAGCAGGCGCATGGTGACTACTTTTCCGCGCAGCGCAATGAGCCCGCTATCATCGAGGAGGTAGGCCACAACGTTTTTTACAAGCTCCTTGTTTCCGTAGAGCACCTGCTTGGTGTAGCGGTCGTAGCCCAGCGGCAGGGCGCTGCCGTTGGCCATTACGTCGTTGCGGATTACGTCGCCGTCGGCCACCACCACCTGCGCGGTGCGCACGCTTTTGGCGGCAAAGCTAAAGGGGCGACCGTTGTTGTACGACGATACCATCCGGCGCTGAAAAATGGAGGAGAACTCGCCCTGTAGCAGCGCTGCCACAGGAATGGCGCCTTGGCTGTAGAGGCGCGTGTTGATGTTGTCGAGCACCTGCTCCAGCCCCACGTAAAACGGCGCGCTCTTGACAAACGAGCGCGGCGAGGTGGACAGCAGCGTTTGCTTGCTCACGCCCGCGCCCGACAGAGTGTCGATGGTGCCCGGGAATTCGGTTTTTATCACGTTCAGGTTGCGCGAGATGGGGTTGTCCGGCGACGGGAACAGCAGGGGGTAGTACGTCCACGGCAGGGGCGAAAACTTGGGGGGCATGCCTGCGGGGGCAACGTTTACCGGAATTAGGGCGCACTGCAAATCCTGCACCACGTTGGCGTTGATGCGCACGCCGTAGCAAAACAGCATGTCGTTAAGGTTATGGTCGTTGATGATGCCAAAGGTCATGTGGCCGTTTGCCAAGCTGTCCTCGTGCACCGTCACCGGATCGATAAACCACGCCACCTTTCCGCCGCGCATGATGTGCTGGTCAACAACCAGCTTGTCGGCCTCGCTCCACGCCTTGGTGGGCTTGGCTATCACCGCCAGCGCGTAGCCGCTGAGCGCGCCCACGTCTCCGCGCAGCGTAATGCGGCTCACCTTGTAGTAGGCCGACAGCTCCTGCACCACGTCCGCCACCTGAGCGGCGCTCAGCTCGCCGTGCCCGTCGATAAAGGCAATCTTTTCGAGCTCCTTTCGCCCCAGCTCCTCGATGGCGCTAATGAGGAGGTACTCGAGGTTTTGGATGGCGTTGTTGATATTTTCTTCGGGGGAGATGTTGGGGTTGAGCTGCAAGAAATTCACCCCCCGCTGCCTGCCGTTGAGGCTCACGATGGCGCCGGGGAAGAGGTCTATTTGCGTCACGCCGCCCTCCGCGTTTTTTTCCTGTACCGTGTGGGGCAGCAAGCCTTTGCGCAGCAGCTCACGGTAAAAGGCCTCCTTTTGCCTGCCCATGGCCGGATTTACAAATTCGTACTCAAAGCGCTTGCCGGAGTACGCCTGCATATCGTCGAGCATATCCTTCGCGGCGCGCTGTAGCGGGCGCATCCCCACGGGCATTTCGCCCTCCAGATAAACCTTAATGAAGATGTCGGACGGCTGCCGGCGCAGCGCGTCCTTGGTGGCTTCGGACAGCGTGTAGCGCTTGTCGGCGGTGAGGTCAAGGCGCAGGTGAGAAGCATTTGCCAGCAGTAAAAGCGCCGCTACACCTGCCGCCACAGCGAAAAAATGCAGTATGTCTTTTTGCTTGATTGTCATTGTAAATCCTATTTGCCAAGTTGGGCTTGCAAATATACGAATTTACAAGTTAGAAAGAATGATAAAAATAGAAATAAAGTTGTAACTTTGTCGAGATGTTGAAAATGCCAACTTACTATCCACTATTAATTATGAGATACTTTAATATTGCAGGGCCGTGTAACGTTACAGATCATTACATGATAAACGCCTCTACCCGTTTGAGAGGTGTAGAGCAGCTGATAGCTCAAAAACAATACTTTGTAATCCACGCCGCGCGCCAGAGCGGGAAAACCACCTACCTTAGGGATTTGACCCAACGGCTCAACGCCGGTGGGCAATACTATGCGCTGTATTGCTCGCTGGAGGGAGTCCAAAACGTTACCGACGCGAAAGAGGGGATACCGGCGGTAGTCAGCTGCATCAAAAAATTTCTTTTGTTTTCGCCAGTTCCCGAGGGAGACAAGTTTGCGGAAGATGCAGACATGACAGATTATTTAAACGTTCTCAGCATCGCTTTAACGCTGCTTTGCATGCAGCTGGATAAGCCGTTAGTAATACTTTTCGATGAGGTCGATTGCCTAAGCGAGGGAACGCTGATTTCTTTTTTACGTCAGCTGCGAAGCGGCTATAATGACCGCAGCACTGTGCCTTTCCCCCACTCCGTGGCGCTGGTAGGCATGCGCAACATCCGCGACTACAAGGCCAAAGTCCGCCCCGACAGCGAGTCGCTGGGCAGCGCAAGCCCGTTCAACATCGTTACAAAAACGTACACGCTACAGAATTTTACCAAAGAGGAGATTACGCACCTTGTTACAAAAACGTACACGCTACAGAATTTTACCAAAGAAGAGATTACGCACCTTTACCGCCAGCATACCGACGCAACGGGGCAGCTATTTGAGGAAGACGCCATAGCGCTGGTGTGTGAGCAGACGCAGGGGCAACCGTGGCTGGTGAACGCCATTGCCAACCAAGCGATTGTGGAGATTTTGCAGTCGGACTACACCAAGCCCGTTACGGCGGCGCTGGTGGACGAGGCCATCCAAAGCATCATCCTCAACCGCCCAACGCACATTGACAGCTTGCTGGAGCGCCTGAAGGAGGATAGGGTGCGCAGCATTGTAGAGCCGATGATACTCGGCGAGGGCTTTATCGACAAGGAGTCGGACGATTTCCTGTACGCGCGGGATTTGGGCTTAATTCGCGTGGTAAACTCGCTGGTAGAGCCGGCCAACCCGATATACGCTGAGGTGATTGTCCGCAAGCTGTCATCGCTGGCGCAGGAGGAGCTGAAAAACCCGAAGTACCCCTACCGGCTGCCGCGCTACCTGAAGGACGGACAAATAGACATGGACTACCTGATGCGCGATTTTCAGCAGTTCTGGCGCGAAAACAGCGCCATTTGGGTAAAAAAGTGCGACTATGAGGAGGCCGCGCCCCACTTGGTGCTGATGGCATTTCTTCAGCGGGTGGCGAACGGCGGCGGGCAAATTTTTAGGGAAATTGCGTCGGGAACCGGTCGTCTTGACCTCTGCCTGCTGTACGAAAACCGGAAATACCCGATTGAGCTCAAGATACGCTACGGGGAGAAGTATCTGGAGGAGGGGCTTGAGCAAACCGCCCGATACATGGATATCCTTGGCTGCTCCGAAGGCTGGATGGTTGTCTTTGACCGCCGCACCGCCGTTAAGTGGGAGGATAAAATTTACACGAAAAAAGAAACCGTGGACGGGAAAACGATTACGATTGTGGGTGTTTAACAAAGCCAACAAATATGAAAACAGGTGTAAAGCGTTTGCCCTACGGCAATTCAAATTTCGGCAACGTAATTACTGAAGGCTATGCGTATGTGGATAAAACGCAGTTTATCGAGCTGCTGGAGAATGAACCCAACAAAAACCAATTTTTCATTCGCCCGCGCAAGTTCGGCAAAAGCTTATTCTACTCAACGCTATACCACTACTACGATTTGAACAAGGCAGCCGATTTTGAAAAATTTTTCGGGAATTTGTACATCGGTAAGCATCCCACGCCAAGGCGCAACAGCTACGTGGTGCTGAAGTTCAACTTTTCGGGGATAAATACGACCGGCATAGAAGATTTCAGGTTCGATTTTAACCGGAAAATAGTTGCGGCAGTGGTAGATTGCTTTACGGAGTATAGCGATGTTATTCCGGATGCGGCTGAAAAAATCAAGGAGGTGAAAAGCATGAACAGCTTTTCCGGCGCGCTGGAGGCTGCCTATACCGCCATAAAGTCAATCCGGCGCGAGATATTCGTGCTCGTTGACGAGTACGACCATTTCGCCAACGACCTCATTGCAATGGGAAAGCTTGCAGGCGAGGAGGTTTACAAAACGATGGTAACCGCCAACGGCCTTGTGCGCGATTTTTACGAAACGCTGAAAATAGGAACCTCCGAGTTCATCGACCGCATATTCATCACCGGCATTTCGCCGGTAATGCTCAACGACCTGACCAGCGGGTTTAACATTGCAGACAACCTGACGCTCGATTTGAAGTACAATGAAATGATGGGCTTTACGCAGAAAGAGGTGGACGCGCTGATGGCTGAAACCGGCGTTGACCCCGCCTGTATCAACGTGGACATGGGGCTGTACTATAACGGGTACCTTTTTCATAAAGATGGGAAAAACAGGGTGTATAACCCCTCCATGGTACTCTACTTTTTTAACCAGCTGCTGAAGTACGGGAAGCCTCCGGAAAACATTGTCGACGAAAACCTGAAAACCGACTACGGACGCATACAGCGCTTGGTGCAGAACGAGCGCAACCGCGAAAAGCTGCTGAAAATAATCAAAAACAACGGCATAGAGTCGGATATTATACCGCAATTTTCCATCGACCGCATGTACGACGATGAATATTTCGTTTCGCTGCTGGTATACATGGGCTTGCTTACCATCGACAGGGTGGAGGAGGGAAGCCTCCGCCTGAAAATCCCCAACTACACCATTCAGGCGCTGTTCTGGGAGTACATCGAAAAGCTAACCGTCAGTACGAATGAGGATGTAGTGGTTGATTTGAGCGAGCAGAAAGCGTCCCTCCGGGAGCTGGCTTACCGCGGAAATCCTCATCCGTACATTGAGTACGTGAGCAGCAATATTTTCAAGCGCCTATCGAACCGCGATTTGATTTCGTTCGACGAGAAGTACATAAAAATCATGCTCTTCAACGGTTTGTTTCAGAGCAAGCTCTACGTGCCGGTTTCCGAGGCGGAGGTCGAAGACGGGTATATGGATATTTTCCTGCACCGCAGTCCCCTATTGCCCGACGTCAAGTACGAGTGGGTTTGGGAGATTAAGTACCTCAAGAAAGAAAATGAAGCCGAGCTGAAAGCCAATCAGCACAAAGCTATCGAACAGCTGGAGAAGTACCGGTGTTCTGAGCGGTTTGCAAATCGCGCAGATGTAAAATTTGCCTCCATAACGTTCATAGGAAAAGACAGGTATGAGATTACACAAATCGGCGGTTGAGCGCAGCTAATTGCAGTGGGGACGGACTATTTATGATTACATTATGGCACAAAATTTTCTCCATATTATCGCGAGGTCGCTTACGGCAGGTGACATAACGCCCCCCACACACAATGGCGAGCCCGCAAGTTACATAAATTTTACTTCATTTACAACAGCTTGTGGATCTTATTTAGGGGTGAATGGCTACGTATTTTTGCCGTTCACTTTTTTTTCGCCCACCTCTACAAGTCGCGTAGCAGACAGCCTTTCCGGCTGCCTGCTATTTTTTTGCGTGCAGAATACTCACCGGAAA
>JAITQP010000023.1 GCA_031288885.1 Prevotellaceae bacterium
ACGACCACAATCTTTCCGTCTTTCTCCACCACAAGCTCGCCGTCCTCCTTTTTCAGCTTCTCCACAAGGCGCTCGTGCGACAGCTGAATGCCTTTGATTATTTTCTCGTAGATTTCGTCAAATTCTGCCTTTTCCATAGCTCTTAATGTATGGTAGATGAAAGTGCGGTCATTTTTTTACTCCATCAGCCCCGTAACCTCCTTCACCACCGTGCCGTTGACGAGGCGGCTGATGCCGGCCGTAACCACCTTTTCGCCGTCGTTGAGCCCCGAGATGATTTCGTAGGCGCTGTTCAGGCGCTGCCCGAGCTTCACCGTGCGGTGGCTCACCGTGTTGTCGTCGCCGATGACGTACACAAAGCGCTCGTCGGTGCCGGCCTGCTTGATGACGGCCTTGTCGGGCGCAACCACCCTGTCGATGTTGCCGAAGTTGAGCACCACGCGGGCAAACATGCCCGGGCGCATCTTCAGGTTGCTGTTGTTGTACGCAATTTCGGTGGTGAACGTGTGCGTCATGTTGTCGATGGTGGGGTACACGAGGTTGACCCTGCCCACAAAGGTTTCGTTGGGGTAAATGTCCACCTTAATGTCGGCGGACATTTGGGTGTTCACCAGCGAAAAGAACTCCTCCTGAACGTTAATCAGCACCTTTACGGGCTTGAGCTGCTGCACCTGTAGGATGGGCTGCCCGCCGGTCATGTCGCCGTTGTCGAAGAGCCGCTGCGTTACCACGCCGGTGATGGGGGAGAGCAGGCGCGTGTTCTTCTCGAGGTTGGCGAGCGACTCCTCGGCAACGCTCAGCTGCGTTTTTAGCTGGTCTATCTGCTGGCGGGCAATGCCGCCCGTTTCAAAGAGCGACTTGGCGCGCTCGTAGTCCACCCGCAGGTTTTCCACCTGTAGCTTCGATTGCAGGTAGCTGGTTTCCTCCATTTTCACCAGCAGCTGCCCCGCCGCCACGTGGTCGCCCACCTCCACGAGTATCTTGTCGATGCGCATGGCGCTCTGGCTGGCAATCATGTTTTTGGAGTACGGGCTAATGGCGCCGGTGTACTCGCGTATTTGCTCCACCGATTGCCGGCGCACCACCTCCGATTTCACCGCCACCACGCTGGCGGTGTCCGCCGTTTTTTGCGCCGTTTTTGTGCCGCCGCTGCACCCAAGCAAAGCCAGCGACACCGCGCCAACAACGCCTCCCAATCCCCCCAAGGGGAACGATTTAACTACTGTTTTCATGCTATTTTATTTATTTAATTGCGAATTAGGAATTACGAATTAGGAATTAGGCTGACGCGCCGGAGCGTTTAGGGGCTACTCATTAATCGCTGCCCGTTCGCTCCCTACAATTTTTTCGTAGTCGGCTTTTGCCGACAGGTAGTCCGAAATGGCCTGATGGTAGGATAGCTTAGACTGCGTGAGCGCCAGCGCCGAGTTGTTCAGCTCCAGCATGGTGCCCATGCCGGTGTTGTAGCGGTTGCCCGAAATGCGGTAGCCCTTTTCGGCGAGCTCCACCGCCTTTTTGTTCGACTCCATTTGCTTCACCGCCTTGTCCATGTTGTCCAGCGCCGTGCGCGCCTGCACCGCCAGCGAGCTTTCCAGATACTCGCGCTGGAGCTCCAGCTCTTTGACCTGTATTTTGATTTGCTTCTCCTTAATGGTGTTTGAAAGCCCGCTGAAGATGGGAACGTTGAGCTGCAAGCCAACGATTACGCCCTGACTGTAGAATTCTTGGGAGGCGTTTACCTGCATTGGCATTCCGCCAAAGTTGAGGCTTGTTTCCTTGTTGCCCGTGCCGCTGTAGCCAAAATTCCCAAACGCCGCCAGCGTGGGCAAATGCTGCGTTTGCTGTAGCTGCAAAGATTTTTGCAGCTGTAGCTGCTGGATGCTGAGCTGCACCAAATCGGTGTTGTGTTGGAGCGAAATGTTGTCGCCGTTGCTCCTTTCGCCCACGCTCGCCTCCAAGTCGGCAAGGTTTCCCTCCACCTCCAGCGTCACCTCCACGTTGAGCCCCATCAGCACCTTTAGGTACATTTTGGCTTGCGCCACGCCGTTTTCCACCTGTAGCAGGTTGGGCAGCAGGTTGTTCATCTGCACCTCCGCCGAAATGTAGTCGTACTCTGCCGCCATGCCCGTTTCGTAGCGCCGCTTGGCGAGCTCGTAGTTTTGGTTGGCAATCTCGTAGCCGTCCCGCAGGGCTTTGTAGGAGTCCTGCGCCAGCAGAATGTTGTAGTAGGCTTTGGTAACATCGTTGTGGAGGGTTATTTTGGAGGCGTGCGCCTTTTCCGCCGCCAGCTGCATCTCCAGCGTTGTTAGCTGGATGGAGCGCCACAGCGTGGGCGCTACCAGCGGCAGCGACACGTTCAGCGTTGCCGACAGCGTGAAGTCTGTAGGCGAGTCCATCACCTGCCCCATCATGCTCATGGACGAAGGCATGACGTACTTGCCGTACTGCCCCGTTATGTTCACCGACGGCAGGAGGCCGTACCACGCCGACTTTTGGGAGTAATCTATTCGCTCAATTTCCCTATCTGCAATCTTAATGGTGGGGTTGTCGCTCAGCGCAACTTCCAGCGCCTTTTTTAAGTCCACCTTGAGGGTGTCGGCAGCCTGCGCCGCAAATCCGCCCGCCAGCGCGAGGTAGCACCCTACCGTAAGCATCACTTTCTTCATTCGTTATAATAGTTTTTGTTGTGTTATGCCCTGCCTTTGCAAGGCGAAGATTTCTTGAGCCCCCACAAGAAAGCAGCAAAAGTAGGGGAAAACTTTGGGAACAAACGCGTTTTCACATTTTATTATGTTAAATGGCGGCGAATGCCGCTTTTTTTATCACGGCGCAAAGGTAGCGCGTAGCAGCGCGTTGAGGTAAATAAATTCTACTAATGCCCCCACAACACCCGACGAAAAACGGATTTTTCACGATGATTTGGGGTTTTTGG
>JAITQP010000026.1 GCA_031288885.1 Prevotellaceae bacterium
CCGTTCTCAAAGTACTCAAACTCAGGGTCGGGGTAGCCGCCTTTACGGGCGTCATCCAAGATTTTCAGCGTGCCTCTCCCCCACGCTTCTATTTGCCCCGAGCGGTAGAATATGTTGGCGATTAGCTTATTCCGCAACCGCGACAGGTGCTGCTCTTTCAGCGATTCTATGCGCAGGGGAAACATCAGCTCGCCCTCGTTCCACAGCTCCAAGGTGTGGTCAAAAACTTTGATGGTGAAAAAAGTATTTGCACCATAGTCGCGATGAATGACCGCGTTTAGAATGGCCTCACGTAGCGCCATCTCAGGGTACTCCAGCGTTTCAACACGCTGCAGGCCGCTATACGTAAAATTCTTTTGCAGATACTTGGCAATAAGCAGCTCCATAATCTTGTCCGGCATCTGAAACAGCGGGCACTCAACTACGTCATCCGTTACCAAATCCACATGGCTGTTGCCCCTGAAACGCCCAACCTTGCATACTCCAAGAAAGCAGTAGCGGACAGGTTTTTTGGAAAAAAGGAGCATCGCCGCTCTTGTCAGCACGCCATTTTTGCTCAACCCCAAGTTTTCAAACAAATCCTGCACGCTGTTTTCGTTAACGTCCGTCGGCAGCCGGTTTGCCTGAATGGCTTTGCGGGTAAACAGGCGCACCACGCCGCTATCTATTTCATCCCATGAGGCGTCGGGAACAAGCACTTCGTCCCACGTTAAGTTATTGGCCGTAAGCAGCAGGTGCTGCAAAGCGTTCCCCTTCAGCTCCTGCGTCGTGCTTCCGCTACGGATGTAAAATCGCCCGTGGAACGAAACCGGATATGCGCTTTTGGTCACCTCAACCTCAACGTACGGCAAGCCTTCCTTTTCCTGCAGGCGGACGCTCGCCTGAATTCCCAAAATGCTGATGATTTTGTTGGGCAAATCCTCCAGCAGCTTGGACGAGCTATCAACGCCGCAAACGCTTCCATCATCCCTAACCCCAACGCAGAGCTTGCCTCCCGCGGTGTTTGCAAACGCCGACAGCGTTCGCAGGTTGTCCTCCCGCCAGCATTCCTTCCATTCGATATGTTGGGACTCTGTGCTCTGCATACATTTTTTTTACCTGTCAATACACGGTATAACGTAGTCCAGCGATGCGCCGAGCATAATCAGGTCGGCGACTTTGGCTTCGGTGGCGATGGCTTTTAGCGCCCCCACCAGCACCAGCGACGGCGAGCGGAACTTTACCCGATAGGGCGTTTTGTCGCCCTTGCTGGAGATGTGCACGCCAAACTGCCCGCGGGCGTTCTCCACGCGCTGGAAAAATTCCCCCTCCGGCAGGCGGATAATCGCCTTTGTTTTGGCGGCGTGCGCCCCCTCGGGAATGTTGTCCACCAGCTGCTCAATGATGCGGAGCGACTGCTCTATTTCGTCCAGACGGATAACGTAGCGGTCAAAGGTCAGCCCTTCGGTGCGCAGCACCTCGTCAAAGTTGACCTTGCCGTAGGCGGCGTAGGGCGCAATCTTGCGGAGGTCGTTGTGCCAGCCCGACGCTCGGCTCGAGGGGCCTGTGGCGCCCAGCGATATGGCCTTTTCTTGGCTCAGGTAGCCAACGTCCTTCATGCGCCCGCGGGCGATGGGGTTGTTGGTGAAGAGCAGGTGGTGCTCCTTGAGCATCTTGCGCATGTAGGGGATAAATTCTTTTATCCGCTTTTGGAAGTTGGGGTGAACGTCGCACGGCACGCCGCCAATGACGCTGTAGCTGGCCATCAGGCGTCCGCCGGCGGTTTCCTCAAAAATGTCCATTATTTTTTCGCGGTCGCGCATGCCGTACACAAACGCCGTGATAGAGCCCATGTCCATGCACATGCAGCCCCAGCCCAGCAGGTGCGAGGCAATGCGGGTCAGCTCGTCGAATATGGTGCGGAGGTAGTGGGCGCGCTCCGGCACCTCCAGCGCCAGCGCATTTTCGCAGCAGAGGCACACGGCGTGCCGGTTCATCGTCCCCGACAGGTAGTCCAGCCGGTCGGTGAGGTGGAGGATTTGCGGGTAGGTGTAGCTTTCGCACATTTTTTCTATGCCGCGGTGGATGTACCCAAAAACGGGGTCAACTTTTTTGACAACTTCGCCGTCGAGCGACACGCGCAGGTGCAGCACGCCGTGCATGGCGGGGTGCTGGGGGCCAAAGTTGACCACATACTCGTCCTTGTCAAACGCTTGGCGCACCTCCTCCACGCGCTCGCCCATTTTGAGGGTGATGGACGGCATGCGCTCCATGTCAGGGATGTGCTCGTTTTCCAGCGGCACGGGGTTGAGGGCAGGGTCGGCGTTGTAGTCCTTGCGGAGGGGAAATCCGTTCCAGTCGGAGCGCAGGAAGATGCGGCGCATGTCGGGGTGGTTGATGAAGCGGATGCCGAAGAAGTCGTACGCCTCGCGCTCGTACACCTGCGCCACGTCCCACAGGTCGCACACCGAAAAGAGCTCGGGCTGCTCGCGGCTGTCGGCGCGCGCTTCCAGCGTCACCACCAGCGAGGGGTTTTGCGAGGGGGAGAGGTGGTAGATAGCGCCCAGCGCGTCGCCAAAGTCCATGCCCACGAGGTCTATCAGGAAGTCGAACGGCTGCTCCGGCCGCTCGCGCCGCAGGTAGCGGGCAACGCCGTACAGCTTATCCTGTGGGACGGTTACGGTCAACCGGTTATCCGCCTGCTTTACGTCGGTAAAGCCCAGCGACTGCAGCTCTTTTTTAACTGTTTCCATCGGCAGCGGTGTTAGGGGTGGACGAATGGGGTAGCTGAGGCTGCTGGGGCAGCTTAAAGAAGTTTTGCACCTTAATTTTCCGCGCCATTTGCATCATTCCGTAGAGGAAAGCGTCCGGACGGGGCGGACACCCGGGCACGAACACGTCCACCGGAATGATTTCGTCAACGCCCTTCACCACGTGGTAGGAATTTTTGAAGGGGCCGCCGCAGATGGCGCAGTTGCCGATGGCCATTACGTAGCGCGGCTCGGCCATTTGCTCGTAGAGCCGCTTGAGCACCGGCGCCATTTTGTGCACAATGGTGCCGCACACAAAAATCACGTCGGCCTGTCGGGGGCTGTTGCGCGTCACCTCCCAGCCAAAGCGCGCAAAGTCGGTGCGGGCGGCCCCCACGCACATGAACTCAATGCCGCAGCAGCTGGTGGCAAAGGTGAGCGGCCACACCGAGTTCGACCGACCCCAGTTGATAACGTCGCTCAGCTTGCCCACAAAAATGTTCACGCCGTTTTTGCGCAGCTCCGTCACGTACTCCTCGAGGTATTCGTTGTCGTTGAAGTCCTCGTACTTCATGTTGGGGATGCGTATACTCTTTACTTCCATACCAGCACTCCTTTTTTCCACGCGTAGACCAAGCCCAGCGTGAGTATTACTAAAAAAAACAGCACGCAGGCGAGCCCCTGCATGCCCATATCTCTTACCGTTACCGCCCACGGAAACAGCAGCACCGTTTCCACGTCAAACACCAAGTAAAGGATGGCGAAGAGGTAGTAGCCCACGCGGAACTGCATCCACGTGTTGCCCCGCGTGGGGATGCCGCACTCGTAGGGCTCTCCCTTGTGCGGGCTGAACGACCGCGGCGCCAGCAGCCGCGCCAGCACCAGCGCGATGACCACCAGCGACAGGGCGGTGAGGAAAACCACCAAAAACAAAACCGAATTGCTCATGTTACTAATTAAGTTGTTTACTGTTGCACCGACTTAACGGGTTTCCAAAATCTGAGCGCAAATGTACTATATTAAAAATGTTTTTGTCCCCCTTTCGCGAAAAAGTTATTTACAAATAGCTGAAAGGGGGGGGATAACTTTTTCATATATAAAGAATGAGGTTGGGGGGCGGGCGAAACGTGCGTGCGTGCGTGCGTGGACGGCGGTTTGCGAAGAGGTTCCTCCGCTGCGCGCGCTCGTGCCTCGCGCGCTCCGGGCGGAATGACGCGCGGGGATGGGGGTAAAGGGTCGCGAAGCGTGCGGGGACGGGGGTTTGCACGCTTCGCGTCTTCCCTCCCTCCCTCCGAACAAAGCCGTCATTCCGACCGGAGCGCGCGAGGTACGAGCGCGCGGAGCGGAGGAATCTCCCCGCAAACAGCCGTCCCCGCACGCTTCGCGCCATTGCACGCTTCGCGCCGGATTGGAATGGCGCGACGCGTGTACACGGGACGGCGGTTTGCGGGGAGATTCCTCGCTGCGCTCGGAATGACGGGCGGTAGGGGGGGAAGGGACGCTTCGCGCCGCCCCGACCAACCTCATTCCCAACCTAATTTTCTTAAACAAAACTACCTCAGTAGCCCGAGAGCGCCCCCCCACCATCTCCCCAACCTCATTTAAACCTCATTAATGAGGTAATGAGGTGGGGATATCGATATTCATTCTCACCTGCTACTGAGGTGGTTTTGTTAAAGAATTAGGTTGTAAATGAGG
>JAITQP010000051.1 GCA_031288885.1 Prevotellaceae bacterium
CGTTTTGCCCAAGCGCCTTAGCGTAGCCATAGCCTTTCCCATTTCGTTTTTGCTAACGTTTTGGGCGCAAAAATACGCCGCCGCCGCGCCCCCACCCGCCTACAGCGGACGGAAAGGCACAACCATTCTACCAAATGCCCAATTTTACCGACGAACGGAGGAGGTGATGATTAATGGTGCATTAATCATTAATCATTAATTTCATTGCTTTCCAAAATTCTGGGTAAGATTTTTCTACGCTTTCGGCTTGGTCAATGGTCACCGTTCCACTTGCGCGCAGGCCTGCGGTGGCGAGCGCCATGGCAATGCGGTGGTCGTTGTGCGAGCTCACGCGTCCGCCGGTGATGCGTCCGCCGGTGATGAGCATTTCGTCGCCGCAAAGCGCGACGCCTATTCCCAGCGCTCCAAACTCCTTTTGGAGGGTGAGCGCGCGGTTGCTCTCCTTGTGCGCCAAGCGCGACGCGCCTTTCACAACGCTCACGCCCTCGCAGCACGACGCGAGCGCAACAAGGGCGGGAAACAGGTCGGGACAGTCGGTAGCGTCGAAGGTAAAGGCGCGCAGGGGGGCGTGCGAGGCGGTCACCGCGCTTTGCCCGCTGCCGCTGGGCTCCACGTCCACCCGCGCTCCGGCGAGCTTCAGCGCCGTCAGCATTTCCCTATCGGCCTGCGGCGAGGCGAGGTTCAGGTTTTCCACCGTGACGCTTCCGGCAATGGCGCCCGCCACCAGCAGGCACGACGCGCCGCTCCAGTCGCCCTCCACGCTGTAGGAGCACGCCGCGTAGCGTTGCTGCCCGCCAATGCGGAAGATTTCGTAATTCTCGTGCTCTACGCTAACCCCAAACGAGCTGAGCAGCTCCACCGTAAGGTCAACGTAGGGCTTGCTCTTCAGGTTGCTCACGCGCACCGTGGAGGGTTGCTGCGCCAGCGGGAGCGCCATCAGCAGGCCGGTGAGCAGCTGCGAGCTCACGCTCCCGTCGATGCTCGCCTCGCCGCCCCGCAGCCTGCCCTGCACGCGGATAGGCAGCAACCCGCCGGTGGTGGCAACGGTCGCGCCCAAGCTCCGCAGGGGCTCCTCCACCATGCCCATGGGTCGGGCGGCAAGCGAGCCACCCCCGCTGACCCTCACCGGCTGGGGAAGCAGCGCGGCTACGGGCGTCACCATGCGCGTCAGCAGCCCCGATTCGCCGCAAAAGAGCGATATTTCCTCTGCGCTGTTGGCAAAAAAATCGGAGGTGATGAGGTAATCGCTACCTCGCTGCTCCACCCGCGCCCCCAGCGCCTGCGCAACGTCCAGCGCGGCTTGCGTGTCGCTGCACAAGGTCAGGTTTCGCAGCGTGCTTGTGCCGCCGGCGAGCAGGGCTGCCACAACGGCGCGCTGCGCCGCGCTTTTGGAGGCGGGCGCGGCAATGCGCCCGTTAGCGGTGGAGAATGTTACTGATTTCGTCATAAATAAGTCGGCTAACCTGTACTTCGCTGCGGCAGGTGGTGTTTACGAGCATCCACGCCGTTTTTGCGTACTGCGATTTTCGTTTTTCAAATAGCTCTTCCGCGGCCTGCTGCGGGTTGGCGTGCCGCGCCAGCAGCGGGCGCGTGCTAACGTCAATGCGGCTCAGGCAGCATGCGGGCGGGGCGTAAATCCAAATGGCAATGCTGTTTTCCTTGAGCAGCTTGCTGAGGAGCGGCTGCGTAACCGCGCCGCCGCCGCACGAAATAACGGTTGGCGTTGCGCTTGCCAAAGCGTCCTCAAGCGCCATCCGCTCCTGCTCCCTAAAGTACGCCTCGCCCTTTTCGCCTATCAGCTGGGGGATGCTTGCGCCGCACCTCGCCTCCAGCGCCGCGTCGACGTCCAGCACGGGCATACCCAGCAGGCTTGCCAGCGCCGGCGCAACGGCGCTCTTCCCCGACCCCATAAACCCGATGAGCGAAATGTGGCGGGGCAACGCTTTCAGCAGCGGGGATTTCTCCATGCTTTCCACGTCAGGCTCCAGCCCCGTGAACTTGCGGTACGCAGGCGCGCCCTGATGCAGCAGCCACCCTGCGCCGTCGATGAACGTGCAGCCTGCCCGCCGCGCCTTGTCCCGCAGCGCGGAGCCGTGGTAAATAGCGTCGAAGATGACGTGCTGCGGCGTGAGCCACGCTTCGTTGAGCGCGTCCACGTGCGGGTAGAGCGTGCTTACGATGAGGTCGGCTTGCGGGGCGATGGCGGCCACCTCGTCCAGCCCAACGCCGCTGCACCCAATGCTTTGCGCCAGCCGGCGGGCTTTGTCTACCGTGCGGTTGGCAATGACCACAACGCCGCCCGCCGCGCGCAGCGCATACGCGGCTGCACCGCCCGCACCGCCCGCGCCCAGCACCAAGCAACGCTTTCCGGCAACCGTCACGCCGGCTTTTTCGAGGCTGCCCGTCACGCCAAAGATATCGGTGTTGTAGGCGCACTTCTTGCCGCCCTCCACCACCCACGTGTTGCAGGCGTTGAGCGTCTGCACCTCCGGCGCCCGAACGTCCGCCAGCCTCGCCATATCGCCCTTGAAGGGCGCGGTAATGTTCATCCCGCTCAACCCCAGCTCGCCAAACAGCCACGCCGCCTCCTCCGCCGACTGCGCAGCCATGCGAAAGTAGGCAAAGTCGTCGGCGTGCAGCGGGTAGGCGGCGGCAAATAAAGCGGGGCTTTTGCTATGCAGCACAGGCGCTCCGGTAACGGCAAAAAGATGCATAAATTAATTTAGGAGTTAATTAACCGAGCTATTTCATTCATATGCTCCGCCGTGATTTGCCCGGGCGCAGCCTCCAAGCCCGCCGACGACGAGGCGTAGGTGAACGGCGCGCCAAGGTAGAGGCACGCCACGCGGGTAATCTTTCCGGCGTCGCCCATGGCAAAGGCGACCAAATCCTTTTCGCCCTCGTAGAGCGATAGGACTCGCGCGCTGTCGTGCGCCGAGCGGGCGGTGGTAACCAGCTTCACCACGTCGGCGCCCACGCTGCGGCAGCGGGCAGCTATCTGCCGCAGCTCCGGCAAGGCGGGCGTTTGCTCAAAGTTGTGGTACGATATGATGACCTTGCAGCCGTGCTCTTTGGCAAGCTCCACCAGCGGTTGGCGGTAGGCTTCGCTCGCCTCCACCTCAACATCCACATAGCTGGCCCCGTGCCGAACGGCGAATTGCAGCTGCTGCAAGCGCTCGGCGTCGCCAAACTTCCCCCCGCGGCAGGTGACAACCGACAACGACGGGTAGCAAAGTAGCTGCTTCACCTGCTCCAAGCCCAGCTGCATGAGGTCAAGCCGCAGCTCGACCATTGCGCTGCGCTGCGCTATGCGGCAGCAGGCGGAGTAGTCGGAGGTGATAATGCTGGTGCAAACCATGGGGAATTAGGAATTAAGACCAAGAGCTAAAAAAAACTAAAAAACTATCCAGAACTACAGGATTACTGCAGGTTTGTCGACTGACAGTAGGTAGCTTAGCGCGGCAAAGGCCATTTCGCGGACTTCGCAACGCCCTATGCCTACCGGCAAGACTACGTGAATGGCTTCTCCGCTTTTCTTTTTATCCTTGCGCATGGCGGCGCACAGCGCGGGGGTTGGGACGTCCACCGTGGTGGGCAGGGTGAGGCGCTGCAAAATGCTTTCGACCCTTTTTTGCTCGCCAGCGCTCATCAGGTTCAGCATAACCGCCAGCTGCGCAACTTTGCACAAGCCAACGCTTACCGCCTCGCCGTGCGTGAGCGCTGTATTCTTTTCGATGGCATGGGCAAAGGTGTGCCCAAGGTTGAGCTTGCGCCGCTCGCCCTGCTCCCGCTCATCCACCGCCACGATGTCCGCCTTGATTTTCACCGCCTCGTACACCAGATGCTCGAGCGTTTGCGGGTCTTTTTGCAGGGCTTTCTCCGCATTTTCCTCCAAGTAGGCAAAAAGCGAAGCGTCGGCAATCATTGCCGCCTTCACGATTTCCGCAAAGCCCGCCACAAGCTCCCGCTGGGGCAGCGTGGACATGCTCTGCGGGTCGCATATCACCAGCTGCGGCTGCGCAAACACGCCCAGCATGTTTTTGTAGCCTTTGTGGTTCACGCCGTTTTTTCCCCCCACGCTCGCATCCACCTGCGAGAGCAGCGAGGTGGATACAAAGCCAAACGGCAAGCCCCGCATGAAAACAGAGGCCGCAAACCCCGCCACATCGCACACAATGCCGCCCCCCACGCCAAGTATGAACGTCCTGCGGTCGGCCTCCAGCCGCACGAGCTCGGAGGTAACGTGGTCGATGGTGGCAAGCGTTTTGTTCGGCTCGCCCAGCCCTATTTCGATGGTTGGAAAAGCGTCGCACAGCGCGCTGTAGTGCCTGCGCACGTTGCCGTCGGTGATGATGATAACCTGCGACGAGGGTAAATATTCACGTATATTGTCAGCGGACTCGCCTATCAGGATGCGCGACCCGTGGAGGGATATTTGCTTCATAACAAACCTATTCCTAATTCGTAATTCCTAACTCGTAATTCCTAACTCTTAACTACCATCGTCCGCCGGCGCCGCCGCCACCGGACAATCCGCCGCCGCCGCCAAATCCTCCGCCGCTAAAGCCGCCGCCGCCAAACCCACCGGAGGAGCCGCTCCTGCCTCTTCCGCCAAAAAGAAACGGGAGAAAGAAAATGGCGTCGCCTGCGCCACTGCCCTTGTCGCTGCCGCCGTTGTTGCCGCCCTTGCGTCCGGAAAGAAAAATGATAATGAGCAGCACAAAAATAGCCAGCGGAATAAGGCTTCCGGACATGCTGCCGTCTTTGGCGGATTTCTCCGCCTTGTACTCCCCTGAGGCGTAGGCGATAATGGCGTTCACGGCGTTGTCTATACCCGAGTAGTAATCTTCGCGCCGGAAGTGCGGTATCATCACCTGCTCCACGATGCGCTTGCAGTAGGCGTCCGGCAGCACGCCCTCCATCCCGTAGCCCGTGCCGATAAACACGTCGCCGTGCTCCCCGCCCCGCTTGGGCTTAACGAGGATGAGCACGCCGTTGTTTTTTTCCTTTTGCCCTATCCCCCACTCCTTAAAAAACAGGGGCGAGAGCTGCGCGAGCGTGTACCCGTCGGCGCCGGCAATGGTGATGAGGTATATTTGGGTGGAAGTTGTATCGTGGTAGCCGCGCAGCTTACGCTCCAGCGCTTGCTGCTCCTGCGGCGCAAGCGTGCCGGCAAAATCGTTCACCAAGCGCGGCGGCTGCATGGGCTTTGGGAGGCTTTGCCCCAAGGCTGACCCAGCGATAAGCAGCGCCGCTAAGCAGCTCCATAGCTTCATCGTCGTCATGCTTAGAATTTCACCTCCGGCGCTTTCTCTGCGCCCGCCTCTGCCTCAAAGTAAGCCTTCTTCTCAAAGCCGAACATGCCCGCAAAAATGTTGTTGGGGAAGCGGCGGATGTAGGCGTTGTACTCGCGCGTAGCATCGTTGAAGGTGCGGCGCTCCACCGCAATCCTGTTCTCCGTCCCCTCCAGCTGCGCTTGGAGCTCCAAAAAGTTTTGGTTGGCCTTGAGGTCGGGGTAGTTTTCGGCAATCGCCATCAGCCGCCCCAGCGCCGAGGTGACTTCGCCCTGCGCCGCCTGAAAGCGCCGGATGGAGGCCTCGTCCAGCTTTTCGGGGCTGATGACCACCTGCGTTGCGCGCGCGCGCGCCGCCACCACGCCCTCCAGCGTTTGGGCTTCGTGCTTGGCGTAGCCCTTTACGGTTTCCACCAAGTTGGGGATTAAATCGGCGCGCCGCTGGTACTGGTTTTGCACCTGCGCCCACGCGGCGTCAACTTTCTCCTGCATGGTTACAGGCTTGTTGTAGTATGAGCACGACGACAGCATGGCTACCGACAGCGCTAAAAAAGCTATTCGTTTCATCGCTTACTATGTTTTTTTTTGAAGCACAAATATACGCCAATCTTCCCAGAGGCGCTGTTAAAAATTACGAACAAACGCGCCGCGCTCGTTCACGTTGTGGCAGGGGATGTTTAGCTCCGCAAAGGCGCTGGCCTGCCGGCGGGCAAGGTAGGCGGGCATGGAGGCGTCGATAACGACCTGCTGCGGACGGTACATGGCCGCTATCTGCCGCGGGCGCAGCTTGCACGACGAGGTGAGGATGAGGTAGTCAACATCAACGGGAGGCTGCACGGTGCAGGGCGGCTCGTCGCGCAGGATTTTCACCGTTTTGCCGGCAAAGCTCACAAAGCCCCTGCACACGCCCCACTCCTCCAGCTCCTCGCGGGCAGCCCTCTGCAGCGATATGCGGTCAAGGGCGCTCAAGTCCGAAAATCCCAAGCTGGCGGCATGGCTTTTTACGTTGAAGTCGAACGTATTCTCCACGTCCGCGCTATCGCACAGCGCAAACCCCCGCCGCTCGCTCACGAACGAAATAAGCGACACGCTCCTGATGCTGTACACCGCCATGACCTTCTGCCGCTCCTGCCCGTACTTATACGCCACGCGCAGCGACAGGCACACCGCCAGCAGCGATAGCGACAGCAGCAAAAGCCTTGCCTTTTTTACCCACATGTACAGCGACAAAAACAGTATGGAGAATACTATCGCCCACGTCTGCAGGGGCGTTAGCCAGAAGGCTTCGAGCAGCGCGTACGGCAGGCTTTCGACAAAGCGGATAAGGTAGTTGAGCAGCGCAATGCAGTAGCCCGTGAGGGTTGCCAGCAGCCAGCCCACGGGCGAGAGCGCCGGAATGAACGTAAAGGGCAGCGTGAGCAAAAACCCGCCCATGATAGCCATGGTGGGGATGTTGGCCAGCAGGTTGGTGAGCAGAAAGTACGTGGGGAACTGGTGAAACAGGTAGATGGATATGGGAAACGTGCCGATGTTGGCCGCCAGCGAAACCGCCGTAAGCGACCAAATAGCGTTGGGCAGCCAGCGCTTGAAGTGCAGCAGGCGGTAAATGTAGGGCTGAAAAAACAAAATGGTCAAAACCGCCGCGTACGAGAGCTGAAACCCTGCATCGAACAGGCTGAGCGGGTCGAATACGCAAATCAGGAAGGCGGAAAACGTGAGCGTATTGTAGCTGTTGGTGGTGCGGCTAAACATTCCGCCAACGGTGAGCACCGTAAACATAATGGAGGCGCGCTGCACGGAGGGCGACAGCCCCGCCACCAGCGCATACGACCAGATGCACAGCAGCACTATCGCGCCCCGCGCAAGGCGTCCGTACTTCCGCTTGTCCATAAACTGGAGGATAAAGCTAAGTATCATGCTGATGATACCCACGTGCAAGCCCGACACGGCGAGGATGTGCATCGCGCCCGCCGCCGCGTACGACTGCCGCAGGTCGGAGTCCAGCAGCGACTTGTCGCCCAGCGTGAGCGCCTGTAGCACCGCCAGCTGCTCGCCCGTTACGCCCTGCTGCACGAAGTACGCCAGCAGCCGTTTGCGAAGATTTTTGGGCGCGGTTTTCCACACCGGCAGGTTATCGTGGCTAAGCACCACGCAGCTGCCGGCGTCGATAAAGGCGGCGGAAAAAATTCCGTGCTTGCGCAGGTAGCCGCCGTAGTCGAACTCGTAGGGGTTTTTTGCCGCAGGGTTGGCGTTGGGCTTGAGGCGCGCAACCAGCTTATCCCCCAGCAGGGGCAGGGCGTGCGCGCTGTCGTTGCGCAGGTAGAGCGTCATCTTTTCGCTCACCTCGCGCCACGCGCCCGCGCTGTCGCAGTAGGCGGATACGGCAACGCTCAGCTTGGCAAACTTGGGGCTCCGCGACGGCTCGTCGGTTACCACCGCCGCCACGCAAATGGTTTCGCCAACCGGCAGCTCGCCCTCCAGCTTGACGCCCTGCGTAACGGCAACGCCAACGAAAAACAAAAGCAGGTTTGCAAACAACCCAAACCACCACCGCCGCGCGTAGGAGACCAGCCGGTAGTGCGCAAACAGCATCAGCGCAAAAAGGGTCAGGCACAGCCACGCTGCACCCAACCCTGACGGTAGAAGCTGCTCCTCCTGAACAATTATCCCTACGCTGAACGGAAGCATGAGGCGCACAAACGGCGCCGACCGAACCTTGTCAACAATCTCAGAGTAGCGCATAGGTTAATGATTAATGGTTAATG
>JAITQP010000062.1 GCA_031288885.1 Prevotellaceae bacterium
ACACCTCCACCAACCCCTCGGGCAGGCGTACGTGGACGATTTTCTTTTTTTTATCCACCGCGGTAACAAAATCCGGATTGTCGGGGATAAGTATTTCTTTGCCTTGCTCGGTGGCGAGCTCCAGCACGGGGTTGTTCGGGTAGTCCAGCCGGCGGGTAAGCTTGCCTATCGCGCCGTGCACAGCATCTACAAACGTGTAGCCAAGCAACCCTTCGCCCTCGGCAGGTAGCGTGGCGGGCTTGTGCCCGTCCGCTTTTTCTGCAAAAATCTCCTTCCCCACCAGCTCTTTGGCCAGCGCCTCCTGCTCCATATCGTCAAAAATCACCACAAATTTGCCACCTTTTTCCGTAATGCTTTTGAGGTAAAAGGGCACACTCAGCCCGTCGATGCTGATGAATACCGGCGATTTTTGCGACGGCGCCGCACCGTTGTCATACAGCGCAAGCAGCAGCTCGCCGTGCGCTCCGAATGTTTTTTGCAGCTTGCCCAAAGGTATTGTGCTCATAGCGTGAAAGTATAAAACGGGGGTTGAAGTTACAGAAGACAAAAAACGCTATGCGTAGCGGCATAGCGTTTTTCCAAATATTACGTAAGTCAAAGTTACTATCACTCTGCTGTTGGATTTTCGGGTACGGGGGCAGGCGCTGCTTCCGCAGTGGGAGCAGCGGCGGGAGCTTCAACGGGGGCTTCAGCAGTAGCTTCGGGAGCCTCAGCGACGGCTTCGGCGGCTTTTGCTGCCAGCTCTGCCCTCTTCTTTGCCACCTCCTCTGCCTTTGCCTCCTTTGCCTTTTCCTCCTCGCTCAGGCGGCTTTTATGGCGTTCAACCTTTGCCTTATCCAGCTGGTTTCTCTTTGTCGAAATTTTCAACTTTTTATCAGCTATCCAAGCCTGAAATTTTTCTTCAGCGGCCTCGGGAGTCAACGCCCCTTTCTTAATGCCGCCGTCGAGATGCTTCCTCAGCAGCACCCCTTTGTATGACAGGATAGCACGTGAAGTTTCGGTCGGTTGCGCACCCTTATTAAGCCAATCCAACGCCCGCTCAAAGTTGAGCTCTACGGTAGCCGGATTAGTGTTGGGGTCGTAAATACCTAACTTTTCAATAAACTTGCCATCGCGTGGCGCCCTACTATCGGCTACTACCATGTGGTAAAAGGCATGACCCTTTTTGCCGTGTCTTGCTAATCTAATTTTTACTGCCATGTTGTTTAAAATAAATTTGTGAATAAAAATGGTAGCAAAGGTATCCATTTTGTTCAATATTTGCAAGGGAAGAATGAAAAAAATTGTAATTTTGTGTTTTTATCAGAAGAATATTGGCTTATGAAAATGGCAAATAGCAGCTCAAGAGATTGTCGTATTGTTTTTATGGGGACGCCGGAGTTTGCCGTAGCGTCGCTGCGGGCGCTGGTGGAGGGCGGCTATCGGGTGGTGGCGGTGGTCACCGGCCCCGATAAGCCCGCCGGACGGGGGCTGCACCTGCAACCTTCGCCGGTGAAGCAGTACGCGCTGGAGCGGGGCATCCCGCTGCTGCAGCCCGTAAAGCTGCGGGACGAGGCGTTTTTGGACGAGCTCCGCCGGCTCAGCGCAGATTTGTTTGTGGTGGTTGCCTTCCGCATGCTGCCGGAGGCGGTATGGCGCATGCCGCGCCTCGGAGCTTTCAACCTGCACGCCGCGCTGCTGCCCAAGTATCGCGGCGCGGCGCCCATCAATTGGGCAATTATTAACGGCGAAGCCGAAACGGGCGTAACGACTTTTTTTATTGATGAAAATATTGATACGGGTAAAATTCTGCTCTCCGAAAAGGTCGCCATTTCGCCCGCCGACACCGCCGGAACGCTGCACGACGCGCTCAAGGAGGTCGGGAAAAGTTTGGTGCTAAAAACCGTAGATGGCGTTGTGAGCGGCTGCGTGCAGCCCGTTCCGCAGGAGGACGCGGGTTGCGGCGGCGCAGCGCCAACGGCGCCAAAGCTGTTTAAGGATAGCTGCCGCATCAGCTGGCAAAAAAAGGGCGGCGAGCTGGTCAACTTTGTGCGGGGGCTTAGCCCTCATCCGGCGGCGTGGTGCGAGCTGGTTGCCGGTAGCGCGCCTCCGCAGCAGCTGAAAATCTTTGCTGCGCACGCCGAGCCGACAGGCGACACCTGCCCCGCTCCCGCCGGCGCGCTCCTCTCTGACGGGCACACCTTCCTCAAAGCTGCCTGCGCCGACGGATTTTTGTGCATCGACGAGCTCCAGCTTGCCGGTAAAAAACGAATGAAAACGGAAGAATTTTTGAGGGGCGCAAGAGCCCTAAACATCGAACAGGGTGCTTCAGCAACTTAAATCATACATCGCAGGCAACAGGCTGCTTGAGGCTACCGACGCCGTGCTGGCGGCGGTAAGCGGCGGCGTTGACTCCATGACGCTGCTGCACCTGCTGCCGGCGGCGGGCTACAGGGTGGGCGCGGCGCACTGCAACTTTCAGCTGCGGGGCGAGGAGTCCGACGGCGACGAGGGGCTGGTGCGCGAGTATTGCAACAAGCAAAGCATTCCCCTTTTTGTAGCGCGCTTCGACACCCAACGGTACGCTGCCGAAAACGGGATTTCCATCCAAATGGCGGCGCGGGAGCTGCGCTACGCGTGGTTTGAACAGGTAGCCGCAGCGCAGGGGTTCGATAAAATAGCGATAGCGCACAACGCCAACGATGAGGTGGAGACTTTTTTCCTCAACCTTGCGCGGGGCACGGGGTTGCGCGGCTTGTCGGGCATGGCGGCGGCGCAGGGGAGGATAGTCCGCCCGCTGCTGTTTGCTCCGCGCGCCAACATTGCGCAGTACGCTCGGGAGCACGACCTGCGCTTCCGCGAAGACTCGTCGAACGGGCAGGTGAAGTACGCGCGCAACCGCATCAGGATTGAAGTTATCCCCGAGCTAACCAAAGTAAACCCCGCCTTTTTGTCCACCATGCGGGGCAACATGGAGCGTTTGGGCGCGGCGCAGCGGCTCGTGGAGGGCTTGACGGACAGCCTGCGAAAAAAAGCCTGCACAAAAACAGGCAGCGCGCTGCACATAAAAATATCCGCGCTGCCGGAAGACCAGCGCGAATGCTGGCTTTTTGAGCTGCTGTACGAGTACGGCTTTTCGGGCGCTACGGTGAGCGACGTTGCGGCAGCGCTGGGCGGAAATTCCGGAAAAATATTTTACTCGCCAACGCACGCGCTGCTAAAAAACCGCGACACCCTGATTGTTACGCCCCGCAAAAAGGCTGCAATGCCCGCAAATGCGCCTACAACGGAGGAGAGCATGAGGCCGGACAGCCAACGCCACGAAGTGCTGCTGCCGGAAGACGGCTTGGCCGCCCGCAAGGTGGAGCTGGGAGGCATGGTATTTTCCTTTGAAGCGCTCAACAGCCTGAATATCCCGCTAAATCAGGGAAACCGCGTTGCGCTACTCGACTACGATGCGCTGCAATTCCCGCTCAAGCTGCGCCCATGGCGGGCGGGCGACAGGTTTGTGCCGCTCGGCATGGCGGGGGAAAAAAAGCTGAGCGATTTTTTTATCGACGTCAAGCTCAACCTTTTTGAAAAGCATACGCAGCTCCTCCTCTGCTCCGCCAACGGCGATATAGCATGGGTAGTGGGGCAGCGCATAGACAACCGCTACCGCGTAACGGAGAAAACAACGCGAATTTTAGTGGTTAGAGTTTAGCGCTAACG
>JAITQP010000087.1 GCA_031288885.1 Prevotellaceae bacterium
CTTCTCCAGCGCCCTTGCCCAGCTCCTGCTCTACGAGGACTTCGAGCTCTGGGCGGCCACCGCCAACACCATCACCACCAAGGACGGTAGGGAGGTGAAGCTGCGCCTCAACAGCGCGCAGCAGCGCCTCAACCTGGCCGCCGAAAAAGCCCGCACCAACGGGGAGGCGCTCAGGGTGAACTTGCTCAAGTGCCGGCAGTACGGCGGCACGACCTACATCCGCAGCCGCTTTAACTGGCTCCAGTGGCGCGGGCGGAACATCAGCTGCGCCGTGGCCGCCGCCAACAAAGACCAGGCGGCGCACGCCATCGGCATGTTCAACACCTTTGCGCAGCGCTTCCCGCCGGAGCTCGGTACCATCACCGCAAGGCCCTACATGCGCTCGCAGAATGTCCTCAGGATAAGGGAAACCGGCGGGCTGCTGGCCGTGGGCTCCATGCCCGCCCCCGAGGCGCTCTCGGGGAAAACCTTCCGCCTGCTCCACTGCACCGAAATCGGAAAGTGGGAGGACACCCAAAAGCTCACCGCCGAAAAGTTCATGACCAACCTCAACTCCACCGTCCCCCTGCAGGCCGGCACCGAGATATGGCGCGAGAGCACCGCCAAGGGGCTGAACTTCTTTCACACCGAGTGGCGCCGCGCGCAGGAGAGCGAGGCGGGATACCAGAACATCTTTGTGGGCACGTACCAGATAGAGGAGTATCAGGCGAGCATCGCGGGCGAGGTGCGCGCGCTGGCCGCCCAGCCGCTCACGGAGGCTACCGTTGAAGCCTACCGCCGCTTCGTGGAGCAGTACATCGGGAGGATGAGCGACGTGGAGCGCGGCTACGCGGAGCTCATGTGGCAGCTGGGCGCAACGCTCGAGAGCATCAAGTGGTACTTCGGCTACCTGCGCAAGAACTCCCTCGACTGGTGGCGGATGATGGAGGAGTACCCCAACACGGCGGACGAGGCCTTCCAGACCACCGGACGGCGCGCCTTTGAGAAGCGCTACACGCACCAGCTGCGCGTGGGCGTGGAGGAGAGCCTTGGCGGGGTGCGCGAGCCGGTCTTCGTGGGCGACGTCCGCGGCGACGAGGTGAAGCGCGAGGGCGCGCTCGACAACCTCCGCCTCGCGCCCGACCCCGTGAAGCCCCTCGCCCGCAGCGGCTACAACAAGCTGATGGCGTGGGAGCTGCCGCCCAAGGACGGGGCGTACGCCAACCGCTTCATCGTGGCCGTCGATATCGGCGGAACGTGGGCGGGCGACCGCCGCCAGCGCTGCTCCGACTTCTCCGTCATCGGCGTCTTCGACCGCCAGTGGACGGCCTACAACATGCCCCTGCGCTGCGTCGCCACGTGGCGCGGGCACATCGACGTTGACCTGCTGGCGTGGAAGGCGGCCCAGCTAGCGGCCCTGTGGGGGAACGCCACCCTCGTCGTGGAGCGCAACTACCAAAAGCTCAAGGACAGCGAGGGAAACCACATCCAAACCATCCTGCAGGAGCTCAAGGACTACTACGATAACATCTACTGCGAAACGCCTCCTGAGCAGATACGCGCGGGCGTTCCCGCGCGCTACGGCTTCTGGACGAGCAGCGGCAGCAAGCAGGCGATGGTGGACAACTTCATCGCCGTGCTCCGCGAGGGCATGTACGTGGAGCGCTACGAGCTGGCGGTGGACGAGCTGGACAGCTTTGAGCGTAAGGAAGATGGCACCTACGGCGCCATGAGCGGCCACAAGGACGACCTCGTCATAACCCGCATGATGGCGGCGCTGGTGCACGAAAAGCTCCCGCCCTGCGCCCCCATTCCCAAGGCACCCACCTACAGCCCAGCGGAGGAGGAGTTTCACCGCGCCGGCGCCGGCAGCGCAGCCGTGGTGTGAGGAAAGGTGAGAATATTCTGCTACCTGATGGCGTCCAGCACGATTCTGTTGGCGTTGTACACCTTTGTCCAGTCCTTTTTGATGTAGGCCTTTTTGGCAATGCTGCGGCTATCGCTGTGCGCAAGGCAGTCGTCTATCGTGTCCACCGGTATGTTGCAGGTGTTGGCGGCAATGGTCGCCCACGAGTGGCGGGCGTAGTAAAACTCCAAGTCGTCAATGCCGACGGCCTTTCCAACGGCTTTTAGCCCTCTGTTGAGGGCTGCGTTGAAAGCGCTCTTGCTTGCATACCGCTTGCAAAAGTCAAACGCGGCATCGGGCTTCTTTGCGGCGTACTTTTCCACGAGCGGCAGCGCCTCCGGCTCCACCCGTACGCGCATCTCCGCCTTGTCGTCGCGCTGCCCCGTGACCTTTGCGCGGTAGTAGCGGATGACGTTGCCCTCCATGTTGCCCTCCATCAGCTCGCTGCACCGGTACAGGTCAACGCTGTTCATGCCGCACAGGTAAAAAGAGAGCATGAAGCAGTCGTGGGCCAGTTCGTCGCTTTTCGCCACCGGCGCGTAGTCGCGTATGGCCCGCAGCTGCGCTATGGACAGCGCTTTCTGCTCCGCCGTCTTGAGGTTCCGCGCCTTGGGTACCTTAAAGCGCTTGAACGGCTGGTTGGGGATGGGGATATCGCCCTTGTCGTAGTCGTTATACTCCTGCTGCGCGGCGTTAAAGATGGTTCGGATGCTGCCGAGGTAGAGGCTTTGCCCGCGCTCACCCAGCGGCGCGCCCTTGCCGCCGCCCTGCACCTCCATCCACTGCTGGTACTTGTAGAGGAAGCGTGAGGTCACCTCGGTAATGTTCAGCCTACGGCCGCCTACGTAGCGCTCAAGGTTGTTGAGCATTACCCGATGGTTTTTGGCTGTTCCGAGCTGGAGCTTACGAATTTTTTCGATGTAGCTTTCGGCAAACTCAAAAAAATCCACCCCGCGCTCCTCCGTGCCTTGCAGCTTCCGCGCAACGTACTCTTTGAGCTCGTCGGCGCTGTAGGCGGCCACCCGAAAGCTGAGCTCGTCGAAAATAGCCTTTACGCGCCGGTAGATGTCGTCGGCAATCGTCTTCATGTTGGGGTCTTTGATATTGCCGCTCCTGTCCAGCTGCGGCGCGAATACCACGTGCGGCGTGGGGAGGTACCTGCGCTGCCGGTTGTGCGTGAGCTGCACCGCTACGGGCATGGAGCCGTCCCGCTTCTTGTTGTCGCGCAGAACTAAGATTTTAAAGGTAGCCATTGGGGATATTTTTTATGACGCATTTATGACACAAAGGTACGAAAATGTACCTATTTTCCGTGTCAAAGTTCACAAAACTAATCAAGCCTTGCATTGCTGCAAGGCTTGATGTGGCTTGGCTTTTGGTCACTGTGCGGATAAAGGGACGCGAACACAACCAACCAACCATATCAACACGTACCTATCTGGCTAACTTGCTGATGAATAAACATTATTTTTTGATATCATCATAACCAAACAGAACCAAATGGATAATCATTTTTCGGGTTTATTTTTGGGTTCATTAGGCTTGTTGAACTTTTTCATTTCCTCCTCTTTTTGAGAATCGACAATAGCAATATAGGGCTTCATAGAGGTATAACTTTTATGCCCCGTCCACTTCATTATTACCTGAATGGGAACGCCCAATGACAGGGCCAGAACAATAAATGTACGCCGACCGCAATGGGTGGATAATACGGCATACTTAGGGTGAACCTCCTCATACCTATTGTCATTTTTGAAGTAAACGATTTTAGTAGGGGTAGTAATGCCGGCTAATTCGCCTAATTCCTTGAGGTAATCATTCATTTTTTGGTTAGATATTACCGGCATTGCTTTTTTTATTGGCAGCTCGCTATACTTTTTGAGTAACGTTGTTGAGTAGTTATTCAGCTCTACGTATAGCGGGTCAACAGTTTTTTGGGTGATAACGCTAATCCGCTGGCGCTGGACATCTGTTTTTAGCAGATTGAAAGCGTCGGAGTAGCGTAAACCGGTGAAGCAGCAGAAGCAAAACACGTCTCTAACCCTATCTAAGTATTTTTTTTCGGCGGGGATAGAAAAATTATACAGCAACATTAGCTCGTCCCATGTAAGGTAAACCACCGTTTTGTAGCTTCCATCCGCTCCCTTTAGTTGTGGTTTAAATTTTTCGTGTAAATTGCCGGTATAGTACTTTTCATCGAAAGCCCAGCGCAAAAAGCCGCGTAGGTAATCCAGCAGCTTGCTGATAGTTGTGTTGCACAACCCCTTGTCGAATAAATCATTTAGAAAGCCGATTAGGGCCTCCTTTGTGATATCATCAAAAAGCAACGTTGAGTTGTACTCGGATAAATGGTTTTTTACGGTAACATGTCTGTTTTTATGCGAATTACCCCACGAATTTAGGAGGCTTTGTTCGGCTATGAACTTATCGTACGCGGCGAATACGTTTTGCTTTTCGTTTTTTACCTTGGAGGATGTTTTACCTGTCGATTCATCAAATGCGCGCTTCAGCTCCGTCGGCGTAGGTGCGCGCTTTTCAAGCAGCTCGTAGCGGGCAAAGATAGCATCGATGCACTCTTGACATAAAAAAATGCCCTTGTTTATTTCGTTACCGGATTGCTTGTATTTGTTTTTAAAGCCGGAGCGGACGCGCATGGCCGCACTATCCCATTTTTCAGGTTCTATGCTGTAGCCTGTTCGCAGCTCAACACGTTTGCCGCCGTATGACACCCGCGCGCGTATAGGTTTGCAATCCGACTTTTGCGGAAACAGCTCAAATTTTACCGTGTACTTCATTCTTAAACATTTTACCCTTACCGAGCAACATCCATTCTGCATTAATGTCGTAGGAGTTGCATAGGTGAAAAATTGCCTCTATTTCTACCAGCTTATACCGTGAAGTCTTTGCGTGGTTTGGGGCCACGCCATACGTAAATCGCATTTCACGATAGCGCGGGTCGTTCAGCTTAAACTCTTTGCAAAAAGCATGTAGCGACCTTAAACGCCCGACCGCTATGAGCGCCTCTATCGCCTCAAAAAACCGACGGTTTACGCCGTCCGCTATTGCGCTTACGTTCTTAGGCTGTCTCACGGTGAATGTTATTTACCATAGTTTCAAACTCCACCTTTGGCACCGTTGCTGTTTCTTTGCCCTCCAAGAACGCCAGCTCCAAGGCGTTGAAAATCGCTATCGGCATAGCCCCATAGTATTGGGGGCTGTAGTAATATTCAGATAGCGTTATATCTACTGTTCCCATACATTAAGATTGCGATACTTTATTTTCGCTTAGCGTTTTGACTACAGAAATGAGCGAGGCTATTTGCTCATCCTTTTCTTTTATTGTTGCTTGAAAATCATTTATAACGTCTATAATCTTATCATCAAAGATAGGTATACCATTGATGTTTATTGACTTTTTGCTCTCACGCAACATATTGCCCTCACCTGTTATTAGCCACGTGGGGTTAAGTTCTGGGTATATATCAGTAATCTGTTTCAGCTTATCAGGCTGTATTGATTTGCGAATTGAATGTACGTACGAGTTTGAAAAGTGGACAATTTTTGAAAAATCCCTAATTCTCAAATCTTTATACTTGATAAACTCTATTAGCCGTTCTTTTGTTCCCATAATAATCACTATGATGCAGTATATATTAATGTTTTTTAGTTCTGAAAAGCTGTCTCTAATGCTGCAAAGCTGTACATTTGCCGCGTCAACAATTTTCGTTACAAAGATAACATTTTTGTATGCAGTTACAAATAGCGTAAAAACGCTATTTGGAAAAAGCAAGCCATAAAATTCTATCTAATAAATTAATAGTCAACATGATACGAGATTATAAAAACGGCTTCCAAAAAGGGGTTGGAAGAATAAAAGAAAAAGACAAGAAAAAATTCTATAAGGATGTATGTGAAGTATTTGGCGTGAAAACACGAACCTCTTACTATCGCTATGTGAGAGGTTTAATAGAGCCTAAGATTAGCGAGGCCGAGGCGCTTGAAAAGGTATTTAAAAAGTACGGTGTAACCACCAACATTTGGGGCAATGATGAAAATTAATGCAGCATTAACTCCCCGAGAATGCCAGATTGCTGAATTATTAGCATGGGGTGCCGCAAAGAAAGAGGTTGCTGATAGGCTGCACATTTCAACAAGAACCGTGGAAAATATTGCGAAAAATATATACGAAAAAATCAATATCCAGAAAGCAACTGAGCTTTCAGTGTGGTGGTTCTGTACAAGGTGTGGTGTTTCGTTCAGCATATCACCAATCAAAAGGGTACTCATTAGTAGCATTCTTCTTCTTTTTTTCGCTGGTGGTGAGGTTATTGGGAACAGCAACATAAAGCTGTTTCAACGAAACAGAATTGCTGCATCGGATGTCCGAATGAGCAACAGAGCAAAAAGACGTGATGATTTCTACTGAATATCAATATTATGAAAAAGTTTTTTAGAGACATAGTGTTAGCAGGCCTAACAAAAAAACAAAGAATTATTGCCTACTATTGCGTTCTTTCGCTTTGTTTTTTGCTTAGCTTGGACAGCAATGCAACGCCATTTTGGGTAATTTTTATGGCAATAGCGAATTTTGCAGCATCGGCGGTATTGATACGCTGTACATCACTTCATAAAATCGGAAATAATGGAGCGCAACTTTGACCTAACAACCCCGATATTTCAAATGACGGTGGGCGATTTGCTAACGCTAACGGTGGGCGATTTGCTAACGCTAACGGAAGAGCGCTATAAAGCCCTGCAGCCACCACCCGTGGAGCGCAATGAAAAACAATATGTTTACGGGCTCAAAGGGCTTGCAAAGCTATTTGGATGCTCAAAAACAACGGCCAGCCGGATAAAGCAAAGCGGGGAAATTGATGAGGCGATAACGCAGCTGGGGCACAAAATAATAGTTGACGCAGAAAAGGCGATGTCACTTGCAGGAATTCAAAACGGAAAACATAAACAAATCCAACAACATGCTAACCGAAAAGCAAGAAAAAGTGCTTGAAATTAACCGCGTTGGGGCACGGCAGCTGCCAAACGGCGAGTGGATATTCACCATTTGCGGCAGGGCCGCCCCGCAAACGCCGTCAATTTCGCAGGAAAACGCCATGAAAAAGGCGATAGGCTACATATTCTCAAACAAATAAAAAAACAAACATCATGAACAAAGACGCTATTTTGAAAGGTTCCACCAGAGGCAAGATGGGCAGCAAAAGTAAAATTTACGGGCCATACGAGAACGAGGCATACCCAGAAAGCTATCTGGAGCTCTTTGGAGACGTGGTTCGGCAGGTTACGAACAAGCTAATGGGAGTAACGCTATGAAAACAGTAGCTATCAAACAAATTACCCTTATCAACTTCAAGGGCATTAAGAACCTAACGGTAGACTTTGGGCCGGAAACCGAAATACGCGGGGACAACGCCACCGGCAAAAGCACGGTGTGTGACGCGTTTCATTGGGTTTTATTTGGGAAAAGCACCGATGGAAGTTCTGACACCAAGTTTGGCATAAAAACCGTTGACGCTAACGGGAATGTCATACCAAAGCTTGACCACGAAGTATGCGCAACGCTGGACGTGGCGGGCGAGACGGTGGAGCTCCGTCGGGTGCTATCGGAGGATTGGGTAACGCCGCGCGGAAAGGCAACGCTGGAGCTGAGGGGTAATACCACCTCCTATTTCGTCAATGGGGTGCCCCTAAAAGAGGGCGAATATAAGACGAAAGTCAATGAAATTATCAGCGAGGACTTATTCCGCATGATAACGAGCCCGCTTTACTTTCCACGCCTTGACTGGCAGGCGCAGCGTGAAATGCTGCTAAGAATAGCGGGCGGGGTAACGCTGGAGGAGATAGCCGCCAACCGCGCCGATTTTTCGGCGTTGCTTGCACGGCTCAGCGGTAAAGATTTGTCCGAATTTAAGGCCGAGATTTCAGCGCGCAAGAAAAAAATCAAAGAGGAATTGGAGCAAATCCCAGCGCGCATTGATGAGGTTACGCGCGCCACCCCAGAGGCGCCGGACTACCAAGCGCTGGAGGCCGAAAAAAAGCGGCTCTCAACGCTACTCGAAGAAACCGAAGCGGCCATTGCCAGCAAGGCAGAAGCCGCACGGCAGCAGTATGAGGCGGCGCATGAAGCGCAGAAAAAAATCAACGATTTACGCACGCAGCAGCAAAGTTTGCTTTTTGAGGCAAACAAAGCCGCGCAAAAGGAGGCCTACGAAAAGAACGCTCAGCGCAACGAGGCCCAAAACAAACATATCGCCAAAGAGCGTGAAGAAGATGCCTACAACGCAACCACCAATCGCGAGATACGCGAGCTGAAAGACAGCATTTTTGAAAACAGCGCCCAAATAGCCAGACTTACCCAGCAGCGCGCCAAAAAAGTAGCTGAGTGGGATGAAAAAAATTCGGAAGCGTACGAGGAAAGCACGGAGGGCCTCATTTGCCCCATTTACAAAGTGCTTTGCTCCGATGCAAGCGTTCTCCACTTGGACGCAAACGCAAAAGAGAAAGCCAAAACCGCTTTCTACGAAAACAAGCGCAAGGAAATTGAGAGAATAATAACCGAGGGAAATGCTATCAAATCCCAGATAGCCGACGCAACAGAGGCAGGCTTGCAGCTGCAAGCGCAGCTGACGGAGCGCACCGAAGCCATTCGCGTAAAAAGGTTGGAATACTTTCACACCGTGCAGCAGCTGTGCAACGAAGTAGCCGCCATACCGGAGGTTGAGCTCAAGGAAATTGCGGGCGCTGATTTGCCGGAGTGGGTGGCCCTCCAAGAACAAATAGGAACCCTTTCCGAAGCGCTAAAGAGCCAGCCGCAGGACGAGGACGGTGCAGCGCTGACCGCCAAAAAGCGCGAAATCGCCGCGCAGCTGGACGCTATCAAAGCGCAGCTATCCACCAAAAAAATCATTGAGGACAACAACGCGCGCAAGGCCGCGCTGCTGGAGCGTGAGCGCGATTTGGCCCAGCAGAAAGCCGACCTCGAAAATGAGGAGTTCACCGCCGCCGCGCTTGTAAAAGAGCAGATGAGCGAGGTAGAGCGGCGGGTAAACAAGCTTTTCACGATTGTACGCGTGAAAATGTTTTCGCAGCAGCTCAACGGCGGCGAAAAGCCCGATTGCATACTGATGGGGCTGGATGGAGTGAAATTTTTAGACACCAACTCAGCGAATAAAATCGCCATGGGATTGGATATCATTAACGCGCTTTGCGAGTTCCACAAGGTAACCGCCCCCATTTTTGTGGACAACGCAGAGGGCATTAACCGGCTACTGCCGGTCAGCTCACAAATAATCAAGCTTATCGTAACCTACGATAAGCAGTTAATAATCAAATAAAAAACCAAAAAAAATGAAAGAAGAAAACAAAGAAGAAAGCAAAAGCAGCGAGTTTATGGTAAAAGTTAGAAAGCTCGCAGAAGAAGCCCAAAAGCTTGTCATAGACAAGAAAAAATCAATCCTCATCATCGCTACAGAAAACGAGGGTGACATTCATCATGAGCTGAGAGCTGACGCCGGAACGAACATGGAGTTGGCGACCGGAATAGCGTCATACCTAACCAATGAAAAGCACGTGTTAGGAGCGATGCTGTTAATGTTTGCAGAAGCGCTACTTGGCGAACCGAAAGAACCCGCTAACGATAGCGACGCCAAAGAAGATTAATCTCAAAAAAAAACACAAAAATGGACACAAAAAACAAGCAAGAAAGCGGGCTGTCAATCATTGACGCCGCAAAGCAAAAGTTTGAGCTGGCCTGCAAGGATGCGGCCAGCCTGCAAATCATTTCCAACTTTGGGGCGGCGTTTATCGCCGTGAACGTGGTAACGCTGCTTCGCGAGGCGCTCACCGACGAAGTAATGAGCAAAGTTTTCATGCCGCTCATGAACACCAAGGTGGGATTTTTGACGGACAGGAACGGCAGGCCCAACAGCCGAGGCGAGGTAAAACCGCTCTACAGCATATCCGTTGTGCGCGACGCCATAATAGACGGCGTAACGATAGGGCTGCTGCCCACCGGAAACCAGCTCAACATTATTGCCGAGCGCATGTACCCCACCAAGGAGGGCTACACCGCCCTGCTGCGCAGGCTGAACGTAAAGTATTTTATCGACGTTTCGTTCGACAAAAGCCAAAACCCCTCTTTCGCGGAAATCCCCTGCAAAATCAGCTACGAGCACAACGGCGAGAAAAACTCATTCAGCATTGTGGCGACCGTCAAAAAGGACAGCTACAGCAGCCACGACCAGCTGCGCGGAAAGGCAGAGCGGCGCGCCAAAAAAGCCCTGTATGAGTATATCACCGGTTGCGACTTTGGGGACGCGGACGAAAACAGCAGCCACGTGGTGGACGCTGAGTTTACGGACGTTTCGGAAAAGGTGGAGCGCGAAGTTAAGACCAACGCGAACGCCAGCGGAACGCTTGATTTCAACGCCGCCACGCCCAGCCAGCAGCCAAAGGCTGCGCCGGCTGCAGCAAAAGCAAACGCCAAAGTCGAAGAACCGCCGTTTTAACCG
>JAITQP010000230.1 GCA_031288885.1 Prevotellaceae bacterium
GTCACCTTTGAGGTGAACGGCGGCAGCAGCGTCAGCGCACAGGAGGTGAAGTACAACGGGGCGATAGTTCGCCCTGCCGACCCCAAAAAATCCAGCTACACCTTTGCCGGCTGGTGGAAGGACGCGGGATTTACCACCCCATGGAACTTCTCCACCGATGTGGTAACGGGCAACGTTACGCTCTACGCCAAGTGGATTGCCGGCGGCGTTATTACCTATACTGTTAACTTTTCCACCGGCGGTGGAAGCGCCGTTGACCCGCAAACGGTGGAGGCGGGCGGCAAGGTGGCTTTGCCCGCCAACCCTGTGAAAACAGGCTACACCTTTGAGGGCTGGTACACCAATGAAGCCTTCGCCACCCGCTGGGACTTTAGCACCGGCACGGTAACCGCCGCCATGACGCTCTACGCGCGGTGGACGAAGAATAACACCTGCACCGTTACGTTTAACTCGAACGGTGGCAGCAGCGTCAACACGCAGGAGGTGACCTACAACGGTACGGTAACTCGCCCTGCTGACCCTACAAAATCCGGCTACACGCTTGAGGGCTGGTACAGCGACAACGCCTACACCAGCGCGTGGGAGTTCGGCGTCAATCAGGTAACGCGCGACACTACGCTCTACGCCAAGTGGAGCAACAGCCCAACGGGCAGCGTCACCATTTCCTTTAAGACAAACGGCGGTGATACCATTCCGCCGCAGCAGGTGCAGAGAGGGGATAAGATTTCCAAGCCTGACAAACCCACCCGCGATGGCTACACGTTTGATGAGTGGTACGAGGACGAGGCTTTCAAGTACGCCTGCAGCTTCAGCCACTCGGTAAGCGAAAACACGACGCTCTACGCCAGATGGATAAGCAACAACCTGCGGCCGGACAGCGTAATGGTGACCGGAAGCGACGGAAAATGGGCGATGGCGACGTCAGAAAGCGACTCCACCAAGTTCAGCTACGAAATGAGTTGCGGGGACACGTCAACAGCGGTGAAGATATTCCTCAAGCTGCACGAGGGGGTTGAAAGCACATCCGGCGATACGCTGACTATCCCTGTCCCCGAGGGGGCGTTCAGGCGCAGCATCCCCATCACCATCTTTACCTCCGGCAACCAGCGAAAAGAAGAGTCCTATACGCTCACGCTGGAGCGACGCTTTGAGTTTAACAGCATAGTGCACGTTCAGCTGGGCGGCAGGATGCTGATGGTTATCAACAACTCCGAGCACAACGGCGGGTACCACTTTAAGGAGGCCCAGTGGGCGTACAAGGATACGGACGGCAATCCGCACCCTGCACAGGGCACGAACAACAAGTTTTACTATATCTCCCCCACCTCCTCCACCATCACCGAGAGCATGTACGTGCGGCTGCAGGACTCCACCGGCACGTGGCTGCAGAGCTGCCTCTACGCTCCTCCCGCCACGTCCGGCGCGCCACGCGCAGCGCGCACGTCGGTTTACCCCAACCCCGTGGCGGCGGGGGGTGTTGTGCACCTCAGCGTAGCGGTGGAGCACTACGATACCTACCGCCTCCTCGACGTGCTGGGTAGCCTGCAGCGCGCCGGCAGCGCCGCCGAGCTGCAAAAGGGGCTGACCATGCCGGGCATTTCCGGAGTGTACTTCCTCACCCTTGAGGGAAAAACCGGCAAAGCAACGGTGCAGATAGCGGTGGGGAAAGAGTAATTAGTGGCGTAAACGTAACGATAAAAAATCATGAGAACTATAAAAATTCTGTTGTCGCTCTTTTGCGACGCTATGCTCGCGGCGGGGGCAATGAGCGCGAGCGCCCAGCAGCCCACGCCCGTCAACCCCCTTCTGCAGCCAAAGATGACGACCGTTATCGGCGGGACGTTTGAGATGGGCTGCGTACCCGACAGAGACGGCACGTGCAGCAGCAACGAAACGCCGCCCCACACGGTATGGGTAAACAACTTTAGCATTGGAACGTATGAGGTAACCCAAGCGCAGTGGAAAGCGGTGATGGGCGAGCTGCCCGTCAGCATTAGAGGGGACTACTTGGGCGATGACAAGCCTGTTGTTTACGTGAGCTATGAGGAGATAGCGGGCGTTGGGGGGTACCTTGAGCGGCTGAACGCGGCTACGGGGCTATGCTACCGGCTGCCTACGGAGGCAGAGTGGGAGTACGCGGCGCGGGGGTGCAATGCGGGAAAATGCCAAAGCTACCTGTACAGCGGGAGCCGCAACGTTGGCGATGTGGCGTGGTACGCCGACAACTTTCCCCGCGCCAGCCCCCAGCCGGTAGGAACAAAAGCCCCCAACCGGCTGGGCATTTACGACATGAGCGGCAACGCTTTTGAGTGGTGCCGCGACGGCTACGGCAGCACCTTCTATGCGACCGACGACGCCATTATGGATAATCCTGAGAACACGGCAGACTCCGCGTTCCGCGTGGTGCGCGGCGGAAGCTGGCACAGCCACGCAGCAAGCTGCCGCGTGGCAGACCGAGACTACGACATGCCCGAGCACGGCAGCGGAAGCTACGGCTTCCGCGTGGTGCTGCCGCGCCTAAGAGGTAGGGATTAGTGGTTAGTGATTAATGATTAATGATTAATGGCGCAAGGCGTGCATCGTAGGGGCGGGTTTCAAACCCGCCCTTTTTTGCACACCACCTATGCCTGCACGCCGCATAGCGAAGCAACGTAGCACATGCACGGGCTTTGAGCTTACACGCCTACGACCGTAATCGTTTTTCCGTCCACCGTTTCTTTCCTCGTGTAGATTTTGTCGTCCCACGGTACGGACGGGCGGCGGTCGAAGACAACCA
>JAITQP010000263.1 GCA_031288885.1 Prevotellaceae bacterium
CGGCGCTGCATGGAAGTACAGTAAGACCACGTACCAGTACATGTTTGACGATGCGGACAAGTATGAAAAAGACCCCACCATTCGGGCGGGCGAAGCCACCAACATGGTGAGCCGCGACAGGCCGGGCGGAACAGCGCTGGAGCGCACCATCATTCGCTGGAATTTTGAGTCCGACCCCAGAGGCGCGCGTATCTTCTGGCGGGTTATATCCAGCATCCCCGACGAGGTGAAGAATACCAACGAAACGTACCTGACCACCACGCCCTACGAGGAAACGCGCTCGTTCAACATCCTTGGGCTCACCTACGAAAACTCGCGCGACGTAACCATCGAGATCAAGGTGCGCAGAAAGGGCTACTTTGACCAAGTAAAGCGCTACAACGTGCGTCAAGCTATCGACCAGCAGGAAATCAGCGGCTTCTTTGAGCTGGTGAAGGATGATGGGGATTAGAAAATTACACTTCTAACGGCGGGCTGTCCGCCATTGCAGGCGAAGCGGAGCAATCCAACAGGAGGCGGAATGAGGCGAATTTTCTGGATTGCTTCGCTTTGCTCGCAATGACGCGAAGCGTGCATCTCCATTAATGTAATCACGGATAAAAAAATGAAGAGCGGAAAAGATTGCAACGATATGAAAACGACTACCTTTTTCTGGAAAACGGCGGCGCTTTTGGCAGCCACGCTGCTGCTGCTGTTAGCGCTGGCGGTAGGGCTATCGTCCTGCGAGCGGACATTTATCCTTTGTAGAACGTTTTCAGAAAAAAATTTGAGCGCAAAAGTGGGTTGAATAGCGTTCATATTAAAAAGTTTCCTACTTTTGTGCTGGCGTTACATCCAACACAGAATAAACAAAAACGAACAAAGCCATGATAGCAGTAAGCAGCACAGATTTTGCACAAAGTCAAAATAGCTATTTTGATTTGTTAGACAACGGCGGGGAGCTTCTCATTAAAAGAGCCGGCAATAAGTCATACAAGCTCGTTGCCGTGCCTCATGATGATAGCCTGATGACCAAAGCAGAGTACTTTGCAATGGTTGACGGCGCAATGGAGGAGGAGCGGCAGGGGAAAGTTACAAGAGTTAGCACAGAAGAAGAATTAAAAATTTTCCTCGACAGCTTATGACGTACAAGCTTGATTTTGTAGCGCGAGCAAAAAATGATATTGCCACGCTAAAACGTTCGGAGCCGCTGGCGTATAAAAAGTGCTTGGAGCTTCTTGCAGAGCTACAGGAACATCCCGAAACGGGAACCGGACACCCCAAACCGTTGGGTGATGACAGGGTAGGGCAATGGTCGAGAAGAATAACGCAAAAACATCGCCTTACTTACAGAATTAGAAAAGATGAAATGGTAATATCTGTATATGCGGCACGCGGTCATTACGACGATAAATAGCTAACTTCAAGCTTAAAAATTCCAACCATACATAGCATTCTTCAGCACGCCTCACGTCACTGCGGGCGAGGCGAAGCCATGGCGGAGTACGCCAATTTTTCATAAAATAGTTTGAACTTTATATAAAATTCCTTATCAAGAAAATAAGGAGGGTGGGGGGCACGTTTTCTTACTGTTATTAAAACATTTTGTTGATGAAAAAAGCCCTGTAGGTGCGATTGGAGCAAAAAAATGTCTATCTTTGCCGCTAACGTACGCGCCTGACCGCGCCGGCAAGCGCAGCGCACGCCGGCAAGGCAGGTAAATAACACAGTAGTAACTTAAACAAAACATGTTTTATGAAGCAATTCTTTTTGGTTGCGGCATCCCTGCTGCTGGTAGCAGTCGCGGGCGCGCAGTCGCGCAAGGAGCGCAAAATTCTTTTCGGCAGCAGCTACAACTACGAGGTTGCCGTGCTGGGCGTTGGACAGGATGGGACAAAGGTTTTTAAGGTGTGGGGCTACGCTAAAAAGGTGGACGACGCTATCGTTCAGGCAAAGAAAAATGCGGTGGCGGCCTGCATCTTTCGCGGCATCTCGGGCGGCAACGGCGCCGCGCCTACCCCCGCCATTTGCAGGGAAACCAACGCTGAGGAAACCCACGCAGACTACTTTGAGAGCTTTTTTGCCACCGGCGGCAAGTACCTTAAGTACGTCAACCTCACCACCGACGCCATACCCAGCGGGCAAGACCGCCTGAAGGTAAAGGGCGGCTACAAGGTGGGCATTGCGGTGCAGATACTATACGATAACCTGCGCAAAGATTTGGAGGCCGACGGCATTGCGCGCCGCCTCGACGCAGGGTTTTAAGGTTTAACCACTAAAATAATTTTAGCTTCGATGAAAAAAATTTTCCTATCCGTAGCGCTTGCGTCGCTTAGCCTTGCGGCCATGGCGCAGGCAAAAAAACCAACCATTATGGTAGTACCCAGCGATGTGTACTGCATTTCCAACGGCTACTCGCAGCAGTTTGTGGCCAACGGCGTGGAGCAAACGCTGCCCGACTATAAAAAAATGCTGCAAAACGACCGCAACATGCGCTTAGCCATCACCAAGCTGGCGGCGATTATGGCGGACAGAGGCTTCCCGCTCAAGGATTTGGAGCAGGAGCTGAAAAATCTTGAGCAGGAGGCGGCCGAAGCGGCAGCCTTGCAGGGCAAGGAGGGCGGCGAAATAGCGGAGTCGCCCATCGACAAGCTGAAGCGCACCGCCAAGGCCGATATCATCATGGATCTTGACTTCAACGTGCAAAAAAAAGGCCCGCAGAGCTACGTCAACTTCAACCTGCGCGGGCTGGACGCGTACACCGCCAAGCAAGTTGCCGGCGCGGCAGGCTCCGGAAAGCCCTCAACGGCGGCAGCGCCGGAGCTCCTGCTGGAGGAGGCCGTTATCAGCTACATCGACGAGTTCAACGGGCGGCTGCAGTCGTTCTTTGAGGATATGTTCGCAAACGGGCGCGAAATAAAGCTGCAGCTCAAGCGCTTTGGCAGCGCCCCGTTTGACTTTGAGGAGGAGTTTGACTACGACGGCGACGCTAAGGAGTTTGGCGATATTGTTGACGCTTGGCTGGAGAAGAATTGCGTGCAGGGACGCTTTAGCCGCGTTGACGGCACCGGCAACATGCTCAAGTACGAGCAGGTGCGCATTCCCCTGTTTAAGGAAAGCAGCAGCGGACGGCAAACCGCCATCGACGCCCGCACGTTTGCCAACGACCTGCGCTCCGTGCTGCGCAAGCCTCCGTTCAGCGTCGACTGCAAGGTTTACCAGCGCGGGCTGGGCGAGGCGTGGATTGTTGTAGGTGAAAAATAGCTAATAGCAATGAAAATGAAGCGTACACTACTTACCACCTTGGCAACGCTTGCGTGCGTTGCGGTGGCCACATCGCAGGCTCCCGTCGCCGTAGGCGTAAGGATACCGGAGAGCGCAGCGCTGACCTATCCGGCGCAGCAGGTGATACTGAAAAAGTTGCAGCAGCTGGCAACGCTAAACGGCGTTGGCACGGAAGCGGAGAATGCGCGCTTTTGGCTTACGCCTCAAGTGAGCATCGTAGAATCTCACGTTACGCCGGTCGCCCCGCCGCGCCAGCTGGTAAAGCTCAACGTTGTGCTGATGATTGCCGACACCGCCGCCGCCAAAAGCATTGTGGCGCAAGCCGAGCTGTCGGCCAAGGGCGTGGGCAAAAGCGAGGAGGAGGCCGTAATCAACGCCTTGCAGCAAATAGACGTCCGCAGCGCAACGCTGAAACGCTTTATGGAGCAAGGAAAGAAGGGAATTACGAATTGAATTA
>JAITQP010000292.1 GCA_031288885.1 Prevotellaceae bacterium
GCGCATGGCGGACGAGCCGGCGCACATTCCGCTCTGCGGCAGCATTGCCTCGCTCAACGTCAGCGCCGCCGCTGCTGTGGTGCTGTTTGAGGCGGTAAGACAGAGAGAATTAGGAATTAGGAATTAAGAATTAGGAATTAACAAAAACAACAAACAACAAACAACAAACAACAAAAACAAAACAGCATGAAAAACAACATGAAAAAATCAGCTCTGATGCTTATGCTCTGCCTGTCGTGTGCGGGCATGAGCGCGCAGACCGGCAACCCCAACCACAAATGGTTTGAGGAGGCACGCTTTGGCCTGTTCGTTCACTTTGGCGCGTTCAGCGTCCTGTGCGACGGCGAGTGGGTCATGAACAACAAATCTATCGCTGTGCACGACTACAAGAAGCTGCAGCACGTTTTCAACCCGCAGCTTTTTGACGCAAAAAAGCTGGTGGGCATTGCCAAGGAGGCGGGCATGAAGTACATCACGTTTACCTCGCGGCACCACGACGGCTTTAGCAACTGGGACACCAAGCAGTCTGATTGGGGCGTTATGCGCACGCCCTACGGCAAAGACCTCATCCGGCAGCTCGCCGACGAGTGCCACAGGGAGGGGATAAAGCTGGTGCTCTACTACTCCCTGCTGGACTGGTCGCGGGACGACTACAGCCACGCTACCGGCCGCACGGGAAAGGGGACGGGGCGCACCGAGCAAAAGGAGTGGAGCGCGTACATCAGCTTTATGAAGGCGCAGCTGACGGAGCTGCTCACCGGCTACGGCGAAATTGCAGGGATATGGTTTGACGGGGAGTGGGACCAGCTTCCGGAGGAAAACCAAAAGGTGTCGCACGACATGTCGGCGGTGGATTGGCATTTTGGCGAAATATACGACCTAATTCACACCCTGCAGCCCTCGTGCATGATTGCCAACAACCACCACCTCCCTGCGCTGCCCGGGGAGGACTACCAAGCCTTTGAGAAAGACCTGCCCGGCGAAAATACCGGTGGCGGCTTTAGCGCAAATCAGAGCGTTGCCGGAAAGCTGCCGCTCGAAACGTGCGAAACCATAAACCGCTCGTGGGGCTACAGCATTCGCGACAACAGCTTCAAGTCCACCGCGCAGCTGGTGCACCTTTTGGTGCGGGCTGCCGGTTACGGGGCAAACCTCCTGCTGAACATTGGCCCCATGCCCACCGGCGAGGTGGAGGATACGTGCCTTGCTCGCCTGAAGGAGGTGGGGCAGTGGATGGCGGCGTACGGCAACACCATATACGGCACTACCGCTGGCGTGGTCAAGCCACAGGCGTGGGGCGCAGCAACCCGAAAAGGGAACGTGCACTACATCCACATCCTCAGCAGGGAGGGCGAGCAGCTAACGTTGCCGCTTGCTGCCCCCATCCGCTCGGCCAAGTGGCTAAACCCAAACGCTACCTCAGCGCTGGCGTGGAAGCAAAGCAAAAAGGCGGGCAGCGCAACGTTTGACCTCTCCAACCTGCCGGCGGGCTTCGACGCGATTATTGAGGTGGTTGAAAAGTAGCAAAAGCCTCACCGCGGGTGCGGAGAGCGGGGCTATTGACCGTTCATGATTTCCGTTTGCAGGTTGATAGACTCCTCGTGGATAAGCTCCAGCAGGCGCTTGGTGAAGCTGTTGCTTAGCCCCATAGCGGTTGCCAAGCCGCACCGCTTCTCCAAAATCTCCTCCCAGCGGTAGAGCTGCAGCACCATCAGGTTGTGGTCTTTCTTGTAGCGTCCAATTTTTTGGGAGATGCTCATGCGCCGCGCGAGCGACTGAAAAATGGCGTCGTCGAGAATGTCTATCTGCTGGCGGTATGCCTCGAGCTCGCTGCGGAGCTCCGGCTTGGTGGGGATTATCTCGCGCAGCTGTAGCGCGTAAATCATTCGGGCGTAGTCGTCGGGCAGGAGCTGCTGCTCGGCGTCGCTTTTGGCTACGCAGGGGTTGTTGTGCACCTCCACCATGAGGCCGTCCATGTTCAAGTCCAGCGCCTTTTGCGCCACCAGCGGAACAAGGTCGCGCTTGCCGGCAATGTGGCTGGGGTCGCAGATGACGGGCAGGGCAGGGCAGAGCGTTTTGAGCTCAATGGCCATATTCCACACCGGCTCGTTGCGGTACACCGATTTTTCGTACGCCGAAAATCCCCGATGAATAGCCGCCAGCTGCGTAATCCCCGCGCGGTTGATGCGCTCCAGCGCGCCCAGCCACAGCTGCAGGTCGGGGTTAACCGGATTTTTTACCAGCACCATCACCTTGCAGCCCCTAATGCTATCGGCAATGTTCTGCACCGAAAAGGGGTTTACGGAAGTCCGCGCGCCCACCCAGAGCACGTCCACGCCGTACTTCAGCGCCAGCTCCACGTGCTCGGTGGTGGCAATTTCCACGGCCGTGCGCAGTCCGGTTTCCTGCTTTACGGTTTGCAGCCACTTGAGCGCCACCTCGCCCATGCCCTCAAACGAGCCCGGGCGCGTGCGCGGCTTCCACACCCCCGCGCGAAAGTAGCTGATGCGCTTCGACGCTTTCAGCTGTCGGGCGGTGTCGAGCAGCTGCTCCTCGCTCTCGGCGCTGCACGGGCCTGCAATGAGCACAGGCCAGCGCGGATTTTCCAGATGGTTCGCAATGGGCGAAAGGGTTAAATCGAATTTCATATTTTTTGTTGAATAGTAAGGTTACGTAATAATTTTTGCTATTTTGTTGGCCTCGGCTATCAGCGCGGCGACGCCGTCGGCGTTGCGCTCGTCGATGCAGGCCTTGAAGCGATGCAGGTTTGCGATGTACTTTTCGAGGGCGTGCGATACGCTGTCGGCGTTTTGCAGAAAGATGGGCGTCCACGTTGCGGGCGCGCTCTTTGCCAGCCGCACCGTCGATTCAAAGCCTGTTCCGGCGAGGTCAAAGATGTGCTTTTCGCTTTTTTCGACCTCCAGCACCGTAAGCCCCAGCATGAACGAGCTCACGTGCGATATGTGCGAAACGTAGGCTACGTGCCGGTCGTGCGCCTCCGCGTTGGTGTAAAAGAGCGCCTCCATGTTGAGGCTGCGGTACATGGACAGCGCGCGGTTGAGCGCAAAGTCGGCGCTGAGGCTGTGCTCGCACACGATGACTTTTTTCCCGTCAAAAAGCCCGTCCACTGCGGCTGCTGGGCCGGAGTACTCCGTGCCCGCCATGGGGTGCGACGCCACGTACTGCGCGCGCCGGCTGTGGGAGCGGGCAACGGTGCATATCCCGTTTTTGGTGGAGCCCATGTCCACCACCGTAGCGTCCTCCTTGAGCAGGTTTAGGATGTGCGGCAGCAGCTCCCGCGCAACGTTTACCGGCACCGCCAGCAGCGCCAAGTCGGCGGCTTTTACCGCTTCGTCCAAGGGTAAAATCTCGTCCACGAGCCCCAGCGAGAGCGCCTGCTCTGCGTGCGTAGGGTTGGCGTCAACCCCGATGAGCCGCGTTGCAAATCCGCGCTTGCG